>NZ_JAHLQI010000027.1 GCF_018918345.1 Butyricicoccus intestinisimiae | reverse complement strand
GCAGTCGTAGTAGAGAAGTACAATGTAGAGCTGGATCCGATCAAGACGCAGGTAGTTGAGATCGTGAAGGAAGCAAAGCAGCTGGTAGACCTGATCGGTGCTGACGTTGTCGTATCTGTAGGCCGTGGTATCTCCAAGGACGTAGAGAAGGGCATCAAGCTGGCAGAAGAGCTGGCAGAAGTACTGGGCGGCGTAGTAGGCGGTTCCCGTGTAGCAATCGACTCCGGCTGGCTGACTGCAGACCATCAGGTAGGTCAGACTGGTAAGACTGTACATCCGAAGCTGTACATCGCACTGGGTATCTCCGGTGCAATCCAGCACAAGGCTGGTATGCAGGATTCCGAGAACATCATCGCAGTAAACAAGTCCGAGAGCGCACCGATTTTCGATGTAGCTGACTGGGGCATCTGCGGCGACCTGTTCAAGGTAGTACCGATGATGATCGAGACCATCAAGGCAGCACAGGCTGCTAAGTAATCTGTTTATACAGAAACAGATATAGATATTCGCA
>NZ_JAHLQI010000026.1 GCF_018918345.1 Butyricicoccus intestinisimiae | reverse complement strand
AAGGAGGACGTGGCCGAAGGCAGGACTGGTAATTAGGGTGAAGTCGTAACAAGGTAGCCGTATCGGAAGGTGCGGCTGGATCACCTCCTTTCTAAGGAGACCATGAGATTTGAAAAAGAGTCTCAGAATCCTAGGTCAATTCAGGTTGGCCGTTTGAGCTTACGTTGTTTAATTTAGAGGGCGCAATGCCCTTGAAACAGGAATCAATTTCATATGGGGGTGTAGCTCAGCTGGGAGAGCACCTGCCTTGCAAGCAGGGGGTCAGGAGTTCGATTCTCCTCATCTCCACCACGAAATTGATTCCTTATACATGGGCTTGTAGCTCAGGTGGTTAGAGCGCACGCCTGATAAGCGTGAGGTCGATGGTTCGAATCCATTCAAGCCCACCACGCAATATCATCTGATGTTGCAAGGAACTGCACCTTGAAAACTGAACAGCGAGAAAACGACAAAGCAACAATAGGAAGATAAAATTGTTATTCTAGGAAAAATGCGAAAGCAAATTTTTGAGATAAAAGGTTTTAACGATCCAA
>NZ_JAHLQI010000025.1 GCF_018918345.1 Butyricicoccus intestinisimiae | reverse complement strand
GCAGTCCTTACCCCGACCAAATTGCTTCGATCGGTTTGGCCTCTTCCGCGTTCGCTCGCCACTACTAGCGGAATCTCTTTTGATGTCTTTTCCTCGCCCTACTTAGATGTTTCAGTTCAGGCGGTTCCCTTCTCATACCTATTTGATTCAGTATGAGATACATGAGCTTCACTCATGTGGGTTTCCCCATTCGGAAATCTCGGGATCAATGCGTATTTGCCGCTCCCCCAAGCTTATCGCAGCTTGTCACGTCCTTCATCGGCTCCTGGTGCCAAGGCATTCCCCTTGCGCCCTTTACAGCTTGACCAGCTGTAAGACCTGATCCGGTCAGATCAGGAATTATTTTAGTAACTTAAGATTGTGAGTAATCTCGGTTATTTTTTAGCTAATTGTAATAGTGTATTTCTACACTTTCGCCACAATTGGATCGTTAAAACCTTTTATCTCAAAAATTTGCTTTCGCATTTTTCCTAGAATAACAATTTTATCTTCCTATTGTTGCTTTGTCGTTTTCTCGCTGTTCAGTTTTCAAGGTGCAGTT
>NZ_JAHLQI010000024.1 GCF_018918345.1 Butyricicoccus intestinisimiae | reverse complement strand
ACAGATACGACAACGTCAGCACCGATCAGGTCTACCAGCTGCTTTGCTTCCTTCACGATCTCAACTACCTGCGTCTTGATCGGATCCAGCTCTACATTGTACTTCTCTACTACGACTGCATTTGCCTTAGCTTCGTTGTACTCGCCCTTCTTCAGTACGCCCGGACGTACAGTGGACATCTGCGGACGGAATCTCGGGCAGATGATGGTTGCCATCAGGTGACCGCCGAATGCCGGACGGGTCATCTTCAGGTTGCGGTCGTCCATCTTGATACGGCCGGTCTCTACCATCTGATCTACGTTCAGGGTAGATGCTTCTCTCAGGAAGTCTGCGTACTTAGCAGTATCTACATCCAGATGGGTGCAGTCTGCAGTCAGGCCGGTGTGCAGTCTTGCTGCGCAGCGCGGACCCAGGTCACGGCCAATGTTGGTTGCACCGATCAGTACGATCTCCGGCTTCTTGTCCATAACTGCCTTGCAGATAACGTCTGCATATGCATCGGTGGTGTAATCCTTCAGTGCCGGATCATCTACCAGAATTACCTTGTCTGCGCC
>NZ_JAHLQI010000023.1 GCF_018918345.1 Butyricicoccus intestinisimiae | reverse complement strand
ACAGATACGACAACGTCAGCACCGATCAGGTCTACCAGCTGCTTTGCTTCCTTCACGATCTCAACTACCTGCGTCTTGATCGGATCCAGCTCTACATTGTACTTCTCTACTACGACTGCGTTTGCCTTAGCTTCGTTGTACTCGCCCTTCTTCAGTACGCCCGGACGTACAGTGGACATCTGCGGACGGAATCTCGGGCAAATGATGGTTGCCATCAGGTGACCGCCGAATGCCGGACGGGTCATCTTCAGGTTGCGGTCGTCCATCTTGATTCGACCGGTCTCTACCATCTGATCTACATTCAGGGTAGATGCTTCTCTCAGGAAGTCTGCGTACTTAGCAGTATCTACATCCAGATGGGTGCAGTCTGCGGTCAGGCCGGTGTGCAGTCTTGCTGCGCAGCGCGGACCCAGGTCACGGCCAATGTTGGTTGCGCCGATCAGTACGATCTCCGGCTTCTTGTCCATAACTGCCTTGCAGATAACGTCTGCATATGCATCGGTGGTGTAATCCTTCAGTGCCGGATCATCTACCAGAATTACCTTGTCTGCGCC
>NZ_JAHLQI010000022.1 GCF_018918345.1 Butyricicoccus intestinisimiae | reverse complement strand
GAAAGATGTTATATCAGAGTATCGAAATACGGAGAGCATGAACTGCCATAAGGATGAGGTCCAGAAGCTAATGATATATTTGCTTAGATCTAAACGGTTTGAACACAATAGAAAAATAACAGCAATAGAGCAAAGATTTAATTAGAAAACATGAAGGAAGAACAATGTTTTATTTATCTATATAGAGTGTTTGGCTTATTTTGGTGAGTGATGCTTGGCTTTGCTGAATTTATTTGACATAACGTTATGTAATAACTTATATCGGGATAAGATGGGAAATAATGATATAAGTTAAAAATTATATCCTAGAAAAACTCAACTGAAGTTATCGCTTTGGGAACAATTTGGGAACAAATCCCTGCTTTTTCCGGGAACAATTCGGGAACAAATGGGACAAAACGGTATAATTTGGGAACATCGAAGTTCGGGAAAATCTTCATTTAGTATACAATAACACGATATAACACCAGAAAAAGTTCGATAAAACGGTCGGATTGCTGTTGGTAAGGATGAGGTCGGCAGTTCAAATCTGCCTAGCAGCTCCATTAGAAGCCTGATTTCGCAAGAAATCAGGCTTTTTTGGTACT
>NZ_JAHLQI010000021.1 GCF_018918345.1 Butyricicoccus intestinisimiae | reverse complement strand
CACGCTAGCAGTATCCAGAGTACCACAGGACACGAGGAACCCTGTGGGAATACGGGTGGACCATCATCCAAGCCTAAATACTACCTGGTGACCGATAGAGAAGCAGTACCGTGAGGGAAAGGTGAAAAGGACCCCGGGAGGGGAGTGAAAGAGAACCTGAAACCTTGTGCCTACAAGCACCGAGAGCATGTTAATGTGTGATCGGGTACTTTTTGTAGAACGGTCCGGCGAGTTAATGTATGCAGCAAGGTTAAGAAACTGGAGTTTTGGAGCCGAAGCGAGAGCGAGTCTGAATAGGGCGAGAAGTTGCATGTATTAGACCCGAAACCGGGTGACCTATCCATGAGCAGGCTGAAGTTGCGGTAAGACGCAATGGAGGGCCGCACCCACGTTCGTTGAAAAGACCGGGGATGACTTGTGGATAGCGGAGAAATTCCAATCGAACTCGGATATAGCTGGTTCTCCCCGAAATAGCTTTAGGGCTAGCGTTATGATAGATTACCGGAGGTAGAGCACTGAATGGGCTAGGGGCCGCGAGGTTACTGAACCCTATCAAACTTCAAATGCCGGATAATTGTTTCATGGCAGTCAGACTGTGTGAGATAAGTCGCATAGTCAAAAGGGAAACAGCCCAGATCTACAGCTAAGGTCCCAAATGAATACTAAGTGGAAAATGATGTGAAATTGCTAAGACAACCAGGATGTTGGCTTAGAAGCAGCCACTCATTCAAAGAGTGCGTAATAGCTCACTGGTCGAGTGATTTTGCGCAGAAAATTTAACGGGGCTAAGTATTCAACCGAAGCTTAGGCAGTAT
>NZ_JAHLQI010000020.1 GCF_018918345.1 Butyricicoccus intestinisimiae | reverse complement strand
CCGGCATAGCCCTCATTTTCCTTGCACAGCAGGCACTTGGGATACGAGGACTGCGGCATCAATTTGGCTGCCGCAATCGCCTTCGGGTCTTTTTCCGGTTTGGATAGATTGATGGTAATGTCCAAATCGCCGTATTCGGTCGGAGCAATCCATTTGACGTCTTTTGCAATACGGTCTCTGCGGATATAATTGGTATTCTGCGAGAATTGATAGAACCAATCGGTTGCGCGCTTGGGGTCTTGGTTATACAGAAATGTAAAGTTGTTCTGCACCTGACTCGGCGGCGGCGTCAGCGCGCCCATCAGCTTGGTGTCAAACAAATCCCGATACACCACGCTGTCCTGTTCGAGCGCGCCGGTCTCCAGCGCGCAGTCGCACAAATCGCGCAAAATATCAGCCAGACTGCCGCTTGCCGCCTGCTTCGGCGGCGTGTATGTGTCCGCGTGCAGGACTTCCAACAGGCGGTTGACCGCCCATACGCGATCTGCGCTTTCAATCAGTCCTGTGCGCTCTGCGTAGTCCACCAGCGCTTGTATGCTTTCGTTTCTCATACGGTGCCGCCTCACTTTGCAAATCCGTGCGGATGATGTTTGTGCCAGTTCCAAGCCGTCGCAATGATTTCTTCCAAATCTGCATGTTCCGGATGCCAGCCCAGAACGCTTCTCGCCTTTTCGCTGGATGCGATGAGCTGTGCCGGATCGCCTGCGCGGCGCGGTGTGGTCTTTGCCGGAATCGGATGGCCGGTGACCTTGCGGGCGGTGTCAATGACTTCTTTGACGGTAAAGCCGACGCCGTTGCCCAGATTAAAGATGTTGCTCTCGCCGCCGTTCATCAGATAATCCATCGCCAAAATATG
>NZ_JAHLQI010000019.1 GCF_018918345.1 Butyricicoccus intestinisimiae | reverse complement strand
AGAAAAGGGTGAAAATCAATGAGTGAATATGTAGTAGAATTAAAAAATACGACAAAGATATTCCCCGGTGTAGTAGCTCTTGATAAAATGCAGCTGGCGGTCAAGCCGGGCGAAATTCTCGGACTGATCGGAGAAAATGGTGCGGGAAAATCAACACTGATTAAAGTGCTGACTGGTGTGCATCAGCCGGATGAAGGAGAAATTTACGTCAATGGCGAGAGAAAGACGTTCAAAGATCCGAACGAATCCGCAGCGGCAGGCATTGCCTGTGTTTATCAGGAGCTGAACATAGAAAAGCTGCTCAGCATCACGGATAATATCTTTATCAACAAATGGATCAAGAGGCCGGGCGGTCTGCTTGATTACAAGACCATGCATAAAAAGGCAAAGGAAGTTATGGCGTCTCTGGGACAGGACATTGATCCGGAAAAGCCGGCAGGAACCTTCGGCATGGGCGTACAACAGATGATTGAAATCGCCAAGGCGGTTTTGATTGATGCAAAAATGATTATTATGGACGAGCCGACGTCCTCTCTGGGCGAGAAGGAAGTTGCACAGCTCATGAAAACTTGTCGCGAGCTGCGTGACCGCGGCATCGGCATCGTCTTTGTATCGCATAAGCTGGAAGAACTGTTCGAGCTGTGTGACCGCGTAGAAGTCATTCGAGACGGTCAGTACATTGATACCCGCGATATCAAGGATTGGACCAATGATTCTCTGATTGCCGCCATGGTAGGCAGAACGCTGGACAATCTGTTCCCGAAGGAATTCGGCACCAAGGGTGAAGTGGCACTCAAGGCAGAGCATCTGATGGAGGGCGGTGTCCTCGATGATGTCAGCTTTGAGGCGTACAACGGTCAGGTGCTCGGCTTCGCCGGATTGGTCGGCGCGGGACGTACCGAAACCATGCGCGCCATCTTTGGCGCAGATCCGCTGGACAGCGGCAAGATTTTCATTCACGGCAAAGAAGT
>NZ_JAHLQI010000018.1 GCF_018918345.1 Butyricicoccus intestinisimiae | reverse complement strand
CCGATCAGTACGATCTCCGGCTTCTTGTCCATAACTGCCTTGCAGATAACGTCTGCATATGCATCGGTGGTGTAATCCTTCAGTGCCGGATCATCTACCAGAATTACCTTGTCTGCGCCATATGCGCCAATTTCCTTTGCCAGGCCTTCTACCTGATCGCCTACCAGCAGACCTGCCAGCTCTACGCCCAGATCGTCTGCCAGCTTGCGGCCTTCGGATACCAGCTCAAGGACGGTGCTCTGCAGCTCGCCCTGACGCTGCTCACAGAATACCCAAACGCCCTTGAAATCCTTCATGTTCTCTCCGGAATTCTTAAACTCAGCCATTTGTTGTTTCTCCTTTCAATTAAATGATGTGCTTTGCCAGCAGCTTGTCAACCAGTACGTCAACAGTCTTCTGGTCAGCGCCCTCGAGCATCTCGCCCTGTCCCTTCTGCGGAGGGGTAAAGGATGCGAAGATGTTCGTCGGAGAACCCTTCAGGCCGATGGTGTCCAGCTCGATCAGCGGATCATCCTTCAGAGTGTTGAAGTCAAATACGGACATCGGCTTGCTGTATGTCTCGAAAATACCGCCTACGCTCATGTAGCGCGGGGTGTTCAGTTCCTTGATTGCAGTAATCAGGCACGGAGTCTGCGTCTTGATGGTCATGTAGCCATCTTCCAGCATTCTCTTTACCGTTACATCGCGGCCTTCTACCTTGATGTCTGCTGCATAGGTAACCTGCGGCAGGTTCAGCTTCTCTGCGATCTGCGGGCCTACCTGTGCGGTATCACCGTCGATTGCCTGACGGCCGCACAGTACGATGTCATCGTCCTCTACGCCGATCTTGTTGATTGCTGCTGCCAGAATCTGAGAGGTTGCGAAGGTGTCGGAACCGCCGAACTCACGGCCGGATACCAGCACTGCTTCGTCGATGCCCATTGCCATGATCTCACGCAGCATGCCTTCTGCCGGAGGAGGACCCATGGTTACTACGATGGTCTTGCAGCCGGTCTGATCCTTCAGGGTCAGTGCTGCTTCGATTGCGTTCTTATCATCCGGATTGATGATTGCTGCCATAGAAGCGCGGTCCAGAGTTCCGTCCGGCTTTACTGCAACCTTACCAGAAGTATCCGGAACCTGCTTTACGCATACGATAACTTTCATGATTC
>NZ_JAHLQI010000016.1 GCF_018918345.1 Butyricicoccus intestinisimiae | reverse complement strand
GAAGTCAGAGTGGAAACACTGGTGGACTGCATACGAGTGAGAATGCCGGAATAAGTAGCGAGAATTATGTGAGAATCATAATGGCCGAAAATCTAAGGTTTCTTGGGGAAGGTTCGTCCGCCCAAGGTTAGTCGGGAGCTAAGCTCAGGCCGAAAGGCGTAGGCGATGCACATACGGTTGATATTCCGTAACCACCGAAAGCGTTAAACCAGAGGACACATTCATTAATTCTAACCCGGGCGATGGTTGCCCCGGGCGTAAGGGACCGAAATAATAGTAGGGAAGTAGAAGGCGTGAGTGGCGAGAAAAGTCTGGCGTATTGCTGAGGTGCCCGTACCGCAAACCGACACAGGTAGATGGGATGAGTATTCTAAGGCCAACGGGAGAATGGTTGTTAAGGAACTCGGCAAATTGGCCCCGTAACTTCGGAATAAGGGGCGCCTCTGAGAAGAGGCCGCAGTGAAAAGGCCCAAGCGACTGTTTAGCAAAAACACAGCTCTCTGCTAAATCGAAAGATGACGTATAGGGGGTGACGCCTGCCCGGTGCTGGAAGGTTACGAGGAGGGCTTAGGAGCAATCCGAAGGTCTGAATTTAAGCCCCAGTAAACGGCGGCCGTAACTATAACGGTCCTAAGGTAGCGAAATTCCTTGTCAGGTAAGTTCTGACCCGCACGAATGGCGTAACGATTTGGGCACTGTCTCAACAGCCAACCCGGCGAAATTGTAGTACCGGTGAAGATGCCGGTTTCCCGCAACTAGACGGAAAGACCCCATGGAGCTTCACTGTAGCTTGATACTGGACTTCGATATTCCATGTACAGGATAGGTGGGAGGCTTGGAAGCATGTGCGCCAGCATATGTGGAGCCGCCCTTGGGATACCACTCTTGGGATATTGGAGTTCTAACCTGCGGCCATGAATCTGGTCGGGGGACACTGTCAGGTGGGCAGTTTGACTGGGGCGGTCGCCTCCCAAAAGGTAACGGAGGCGCTCAAAGGTTCGTTCAGCACGGATGGAAACCGTGCATTGAGTGTAAACGCATAAACGAACTTGACTGCGAGACTGACGGGTCGAGCAGGAACGAAAGTTGGAGTTAGTGATCCGGCGGTATGTGAATGGAAATGCCGTCGCTCAACGGATAAAAGCTACCCTGGGGATAACAGGCTGATCTCCCCCAAGAGTCCACATCGACGGGGAGGTTTGGCACCTCGATGTCGGCTCATCGCATCCTGGGGCTGAATTCGGTCCCAAGGGTTTGGCTGTTCGCCAATTAAAGCGGTACGCGAGCTGGGTTCAGAACGTCGTGAGACAGTTCGGTCCCTATCTGTTGCGGGCGTAGGAAATTTGAACGGAGCTGTCCTTAGTACGAGAGGACCGGGATGGACAAACCTCTGGTGCACCAGTTGTTCTGCCAAGGGCATAGCTGGGTAGCTAAGTTTGGACGAGATAAACGCTGAAGGCATCTAAGCGTGAAACTCCCCGTAAGATAAGATTTCCCATTCTTCGGAAGTAAGACCCCACGTAGACTATGTGGTTGATAGGTCAGGAGTGGAAGTACAGCAATGTATGCAGCGGACTGATACTAATAGGTCGAGGGCTTGACCTAAATTTGATTTGGGTAAACTCGGAAAATGCTTCTGTCGAGTTCATCGTTGTTCAGTTTTGAGGGTGCAGGAA
>NZ_JAHLQI010000015.1 GCF_018918345.1 Butyricicoccus intestinisimiae | reverse complement strand
ATCATCCGGATTGATGATTGCTGCCATAGAAGCGCGGTCCAGAGTTCCGTCCGGCTTTACTGCAACCTTACCAGAAGTATCCGGAACCTGCTTTACGCATACGATAACTTTCATGATTCTATATCCTCCCTATTCTTACTTACCGAGTACGTTGCCTGCGATAACGACTCTCTGAATTTCAGAGGTACCCTCGTAGATCTCGGTGATCTTAGCATCACGCATCATGCGCTCAACCGGGTAGTCACGGGTGTAGCCGTAGCCGCCGAACAGCTGAACTGCCTGGGTGGTGATCTTCATAGCTGCCTCAGAAGCGAACAGCTTAGCCATAGCAGCGTCCTTGGTGAAACGCTTGCCAGAGCCCTTAGCTGCAGCAGCAGAATAGGTCAGCAGACGTGCTGCGTTGATAGCAACTTCCATGTCAGCAAATACGAACTGGGTGTTCTGGAACTTGGAGATCGGACGACCGAACTGTACACGACCCTTGGTGTACTCAACAGCCTCGTTCATAGCGCCTTCAGCGATGCCCAGTGCCTGTGCAGCGATGCCGATACGGCCGCCGTCCAGGGTGTTCATTGCAATGTTGAAGCCCTTGCCCAGTCTGCCGAGCAGGTTTTCCTTCGGGATGATGCAGTCCTCGAATACGATCTCAGCCGTCGGGGAACCGTGCAGGCCCATCTTTTCCTCGTGACGACCTACAGAGAAGCCCGGGAAGTCCTTCTCTACGATGAATGCAGAGATGCCCTTGGTGCCCTTGGACGGGTCGGTCATTGCGAATACTACGAAAATGTCAGCTACATAGCCGTTGGTAATGAAGATCTTGGAACCGTTCATTACCCAGTGGTCACCCTTGTCTTCGCAAACAGTGGTGCCCTTAGAAGCATCAGAACCAGCGTTCGGCTCGGTCAGAGCGAATGCGCCTACCTTGCCGTTAACCAGCTGCGGCAGATACTTCTTCTTCTGCTCCTCGGTACCGAAGTTGATGATCGGTCCACAGCACAGGCCGTTGTGGGTAGCAACGATGTCGCCGGTGGAAGCGCACTGCTTGGACAGCTCTTCTACTACGATAGCAGCGGAGATGTCGTCAGCGCCAGGTCCGCCGTACTCCTTCGGTACGCACATGCCCATTACGCCGTAACGGAACAGCTTAGCAATGGTGTCAGCCGGATACTGCGCGGTGCGATCAGTCTCAGCTGCAATCGGCTTGACTTCTTCTTCGGTAAACTCTGCGAGAGCCTTCCGAATCAGTTCTTGCTCTTTGGTCAAGTTGAAGTCCATGTTTTATTCCTCCAATTTCACTATAATATGTGTTTCAATAACACCCAAAGAAACTAAAAAGTTAACATATACCTTATCAAAATCAGTATAGCATATTTCATTTTGTTGTGCAATGTTTTTTATAGTGATTGATTCACAAACAAAATTTTATCTAACATTACTAACAATATGCACAAATTGTGGTCTTTTGGAGTGAAATAACGTTTTTTTGAACGTTTTATTCGTCTTTTCTTTACCAAAAACAAACAGTTGCCCAAAATCCTTTGCTAATTTATGGTCGAATAACAATATTTTGCTGGGATTTTGAAATTTTTGCACAAAAAAAGTCCCTCCGGAAATCCGGAGGGACGCAATCGTCTGAATACAAAATTTACCCGGCGGCAAAGGATTTTGCCTGTGTTTCTGCGAATATCTATATCTGTTTCTGTATAAACAGATTACTTAGCAGCCTGTGCTGCCTTGATGGTCTCGATCATCATCGGTACTACCTTGAACAGGTCGCCGCAGATGCCCCAGTCAGCT
>NZ_JAHLQI010000014.1 GCF_018918345.1 Butyricicoccus intestinisimiae | reverse complement strand
AGAAAAAGTTCGATAAAACGGTCGGATTGCTGTTGGTAAGGATGAGGTCGGCAGTTCAAATCTGCCTAGCAGCTCCATTAGAAGCCTGATTTCGCAAGAAATCAGGCTTTTTTGGTACTAATGTGAGACATTTGCAGATCCGCTTCTGCAATCTTCGGTGAACTTTTTGGCAGCTGAATCAGCTGTTTCGTGGAAGAATCCATGGGCAGTTGGACGGCTGCTTTTTTGCTTTCTGTAAAATGAAGATTATGACATTGACGGCGGCATTGTGGACAGCGTAAACGCGACCAGCATAGAAAAGATGATTGCAGACTTTGAGGTTATTCGTTTGGTCAAGGCAGCGCTGACGCCGTTTGAAGTCAATGAAGAAACGCTGTGTCTCGACGACATCAAGGAACAGGCACATACCGGCGGCTTTGTTGCCTGTGATTATACACTGGATTATTTTATGGACTTGTACATGCCGCACATCGGCGGCAGAGATGCAAAAACCAAGAGTCCAACGTATTATGAGGACAGCATTCAGGAAGAAATCGAACGATTGATGGATGAATTTGAGAATAACCGTCCGGAACTGGACGCGGATACGAAGGCGCGTGTCAGAACTGTGCTGCTGAAATCCGGCTTGCCAGCTGATATTCTGGATCGAATTGAAGCAATGTAAAAATACAAGTAAAGAGAAAAGACAGGGGAAATTTGAATTTCTTCCATGCATTCTCATAGAGAAGAATATTTTGTATGAACAAAAAAGAGAGCATATGGGCACAGATGAAGAAGAAAAGCAGCCGCCGCGGGCGAAAGCCTGCGGCGGCAAACATATTATAATCTGTCATAATGAGAAAAATGAGTATGATAAAAACAACAGATGAAACAGGCGGGTGATATACATGGCACTTTTAAAATGCGAAAATGGAGATTATTTTGTATTGAATAACTTTCAAACGTTAAACCTATTACAGAATTCATATACACCGGATGTCCGATTTCATGTTTATGTAAAGTCCGGTGCATTCGCAGGTGCGGCGGAGATGGATTCTTCCGTATTAGAGCTACAACAACTATATAGCGAGTTGTCGGCGATGTGTGAAACGTATACAGGAAAAACAACCCTGATACACAATGATTATTTTATAAATACAGAGACACATATAGATTTTGCGTTTCACGCAAGAGGGTATCTCAATATAACGGGCGTGATTGAAGATACACGCAATCGCTTAACCTTTCAAGTGAAAGCTGCTGTAGGAGATATGGATGATTTTTTACAACAATTGAAGCAAGAACAAGACATATGATTTGTAGAAATTTTTATTTTGAAAGAACGATAAAAAACACTTGACCTAAACCTGACTTGAGGTGCTATAATGCCCATGATGAACAGAAACGCACCGAAAATAAGGAGGATACCTCATGTATTTGGAACGAATTGACGGCCCGAACGATGTGAAAAAACTCAGCTTGGAGCAAATGGATGTGCTGGCGCAAGAGATGCGGGAGGCTCTGTTTCGTAAGCTCAGCAAGCATGGCGGACACTTTGGCCCAAACTTTGGCATGGTCGAAGCGACGATTGCACTGCATACCGTGTTTGATTCTCCAAAGGATAAAATGGTCTTTGACGTTTCGCATCAGAGTTATTGCCACAAGATGCTGACCGGAAGAAAAGACGCCTTTTTGTATGAGGAGCACTATGACGATGTATCCGGTTACAGTGAACCGAGTGAGAGCGCGCATGATTTCTTTGTGATTGGACATACCTCCACTTCCGTCAGCTTGGCCTGCGGTCTGGCAAAGGGCAGAGATTTGCTCGGTGGCAGCGAGAACATTATTGCGATTATCGGAGATGGTTCGCTGAGCGGCGGCGAAGCGCTCGAAGGTCTGGATTTTGCAGCAGAGCTGAACAGCAATCTGATTATTGTCGTCAACGACAATGACATGTCCATCGCAGAAAATCACGGCGGTCTGTATCAGAATTTGAAGCAGCTGCGCGACACAGATGGAAAGGCAGCGTGCAATTTGTTTCGCGCGATGGGACTGGATTATGTATTTGTCAAGAATGGCAATGATATCCCGTCTTTGATTGAAGCATTCAAGCAGGTAAAGGACAGCACATATCCGGTTGTTGTACACATCTGCACCCAAAAGGGCAAAGGATATGCGCCGGCTGAACAGGATAAGGAAACTTGGCATTGGTGTATGCCGTTTGATCCGGAAACCGGCAAGCCGCTGCTGGCCGATGCGGGCGAGGACTATTCTGAACTGACCGCACAGTATTTGTTGGAAAAGATGAAGAAAGATCCGGCAGTGGTTGGTATTACCTCTGCGACGCCGCCGATTTTGGGCTTTACACCAAACAGAAGAAAGCTGGCAGGCAAACAGTTTGTAGATGTCGGCATTGCGGAAGAAACAGCAGTTGCATTGGCTTCCGGCATCGCAGCCAATGGCGGTAAGCCGGTATACGGTGTATACAGCACCTTTATTCAGCGCACCTATGATCAGCTGTCACAGGATTTGTGTGTCAACAGCAATGCTGCGACAATTCTGGTCTTTGCGGCATCGGTATATGGTATGAACGATGTGACCCATCTGGGTATTTATGACATTCCCATGATGGCGAATATTCCGAATCTGGTCTATCTTGCGCCGACAACCAAGGAAGAATACATGGCGATGCTGGATTGGAGCGTGGAGCAGAACAATGTTCCGGTGGCAATCCGCGTGCCAATGCAGGTCGTAACTTCCGGCGTGCCGTGTACCAAAGACTTCTCTCAGTACAATACGTATGAAGTGACGCAGAAGGGCAGCCGCGTTGCTGTCATCGGTCTCGGCAATTTCTATACATTGGGACAGGAGACAGCGCAAGAGATTGCAAAGCAGACGGGCGTGCAGCCGACCGTGATCAATCCGATGTATATTACCGGTGTTGATGAAAAACTGCTGGAGAGCCTGAAGGCAGAACATGACATTGTCATCACGGCAGAAGACGGCATTCTGGACGGAGGCTTTGGCGAAAAGATTGCTCGTTTCTATGGAAACTCTGACATGAAGGTGCTCAACTATGGTCTCAAGAAGGAATTTCTGGATCGCTATGATGCAGAGGATGTAGTCAAGCGCAATCGTCTGACAGCGGGACAAATCGCAGAAGATGTGATTGCCCTGTTATAAGCAGCAAAACGATGAAAACGGAGTTGGAACATGTTACAACTCCGTTTTTTCTATGGCGCAATGACAACGGGTGTGATACGATTAGAACAAATGAAAGCGGGAGGCTGGTATTATGAAACAAATTTTACTCATAGCAACCGGAGGAACCATCGCGTCGGCACCGACGGAACAGGGGCTGACACCGGCATTAGACGAAAAACAACTGCTTTCCTATCTGCCGGATCTTTCATCCTTGTGTCAGTTGACCGGCATTTCGGTTATGAGTATTGACAGCACCAACATGAATCCAGCGCGCATGGGAATCTTGGCACAGACCATTGCACAAAATTATGACAGATATGACGGCTTTGCGCTTGCGCATGGCACGGATACCATGGCGTACAGCGCTGCGGCACTGACTGTGATGCTGCGGCATCTCGGCAAGCCGGTCGTGCTGACCGGTTCGCAAATCCCCATAGAGGCGCAGGATACCGATGCAAAGAAAAATCTGTTCGATGCAATTTGTTTTGCTTGTGAAGCGGTGCGCGGTGTTTTTGTCGCCTTTGACGGAAAAATCATACATGGCGCACACGCGACGAAGTGCAGAACACGCAGCCGCGATGCGTTCGCCAGCATCAATTTTCCGGTGGTTGCCCATGTTGAAAATGGACTTGCCGCATATACACTGCCAATACAACAAACGGCTTTCTGGCATAGGATGCACGAAAAAACAGCAGAGTTGTTTTGCGCACAGCCGGAGCTGTGTCGGGATGTTTTTGTTCTCAAACTGTTTCCGGGCATGAGGGCGGAAATTTTTGACTATATCAGACAGAACTTTCGCGGCGTTGTGATAGAGAGTTTTGGTATTGGCGGCATTCCAAATGAGCAGCCGGATTTGCTGGGAAAAGTACAGGAGCTGGCGCAGGCGGGTCTTGCAGTGGTTGTCACCACGCAGTGTATGTATGAGGGCGTCGATTTGGACATTTACGCCGTCGGCAAGAGCTTGGCAAAACAAAAAATCATTGTTGCGGGAGACCAAACGACGGAGTTCCTCGTTATGAAGCTTATGTGGGCGCTGGCGCATTTTGACTCCGTCGATGCGGTCAAAAAATACATGGAGATAAATGGTGACCAAAAATAAGACACCATCGAAACAAAAGCGAGAAAAAACTGAGAAAAAATAAGAAATCGGCAAAAAGAAACACAACTGCACAGGAAAATCCGAGAACATAGACAAACCATGTTGTAGAAATTGTTCGGTAAATCCAAAAAAATGCTGTTTTTTCACAAGAAAAATCGAGGTATCATAACAGAGCAAACAGAAAAGCACGTGTGGAGAGCAAACTGCTTTTTATTTGCAAAGTGTGTGAAAGACTATATAAGAGAGGGAAAGTGAAACTATGGCATTTACACTGATTACATTTGTTGCATTTACCATTCTGGTTGCTGTCATCTCCTATGTGAAAACAAAAGGTGACGATCAAACAACCGCAGACGGATATTTTCTGGCGGGTCGAGGCCTGCCGGGCTTTGTCATTGCAGGCTCGCTGCTGCTGACCAATCTATCCGCCGAACAGCTTGTCGGCACCAATGGCCAGACTTGGGCTGTTGGTATGAGTCCGATGGCATTCGAAGTGCTGGCGGCAACGGCATTGATTGTGCTGGCGCTGTGGGCAGCGCCGCGGTATCTGAAGAGCGGCATCACAACCATTCCGGAATTGATTGGTCTGCGTTTTGACCGTTCCACCAAGCTGTGGTTCTGCATTGCATATATTATTTTGTATCTGGTTGTTCAGATTCCGGTTATCCTGTATTCCGGTTCACTGGTATTTGAAAATATCTTCAATCTGTCGGGACTGTTGGGCATCACCAAGTTCCAGTCGATCTGTGTTCTGTGTATTGCAATCAGCGTTGTCGGATCTATTTACGCTATCTTCGGCGGACTCAAGGCGGTTGCCGTTTCGGATACAGTCAACGGTGTCGGCCTGCTGATTGGCGGTTTGATGATTCCATTTTTTGCGCTCAATGTACTGGGTCACGCTGCCGGCAGTGAGAGCACCATTGCCATTCTGGACGGCTGGAAGTATCTCGTTGCCAATCATGCAGATAAGCTGAACTCTATTGCACCGATCAATGCAGAGGCTCCGGCTGTTCCGTGGCCGACGGTATTCACTGGTCTGGTGTTCTTGGGCTTACAGTCTTGGTGCACGCATCAGTCGTTTATTCAGCGTGTTCTCGCCGCAGAAAATTTGAAAGAAGCACAGAAGGGTGCACTGTATTGTGCCTTTTTGAAAATCGCAGGCTTTATGTTCCTTGCTCTGCCTGGTGTCATTGCATATGCGCTGTTTGAACTGCAGGGAGATCAGGTTTCTATGATGGATGATGCATATCCGCATCTGGTTACACAGGTAATTCCGGCACCGCTCATGGGCTTCTTTGCTGCGGTTATGTTCGGCGCGATTCTGTCCTCGTTTAACTCGGTACTCAACTCCGTCAACACCATGTTCACCATGGATATTTATCATGAGTATATCAATCCAAAGGCATCGGAAGAAAAGCTCGTCGATGTCGGCAAGAAGATTGGCATTGTATTCGCAGTCGCTACAACAATTGTTGGCCCGATGGTATATTTCTTCCCGGCAGGACTCAAGACCTTCTTGGATTCGTTTGTTATGCTGATTGGTCTGCCGGTTCTGTCTGCAGTATTTGGCGGTTTCTTCTTCAAGTATCTGCCAAAGTATGCGGCAAAGGTTATTATGGTGTTCCATGTCGTTGTATATGGTCTGTTTATGCTTCTTGCTCCGTCTTATCCGGGCGGCGGCACCATGCATTATCTGTATGCGGTTGCTGTCCTGTGGCCGATTGAGCTGATCATCATGGCGATTATGAACAAGCGCAACAAAAAAGCACATCCGGACATGCAGGCATGGGAGCAGCAGGACGTCAAGGCTGTCGATCTGACCCCGTGGAAGTACCGCAAGGTTGTTTCGATTGTTGTCCTGATTTGTGTTGTCGCTGTATATATCTTCTTCTCCCCGCTGGGAATCGGTGTAGCATAAATTTATTTCTTTGATAATTCCAATCCTTTTTTATCGGCAATTTGCCGGAAGGCAGATTGCCGAATCTCTCCAAAACAAAAGTCTCCGTATCCGAGTGTGTGATGCGGAGACTTTTTTTGGCGCAGAAATCAAAAAATAACACAACATCAAAAGAAAAACCGCAAAATATCCGGGAGACATGGAGAAAAAATCTAAAAATAAGAGAATTTTTTGAGAAATTAGGCAGATTGCACAGGAAACATTCGTAGACAAACTGCGCAAAATCCAAAGAGAGCCGCGTTTTTTCTTTATTTTTGTCGAGATATAATAGCATCACAAGAGAAAACAACCTATTGTGTTGCTACTATGTGAGAGGAGACCACAAATATGAAAGTAGGCATTATTGGTGCCGGCCGTATCGGCAAGGTACATGCAAAGAACATCTCGATGTTTGTTCCGGAGATGGAAATCAAGACCATTGCAGATCCGTTTGCAAACGACGCAACGAGAGAGTTCGCTGCACAGTATCATATCCCGAATGTCACGACTGACGCGGCTGATATTTTAGAGGATCCGGAAATTGAAGCAGTCCTGATTTGCTCGTCTACGGACACTCATTCACACTTCATCATCGAGGCTGCAAAAGCAAAGAAGCATATCTTCTGTGAGAAGCCGATTGACTATGATCTGAATAAGGTACATGAAGCAATTAACGCGGCAAAGGATGCAGGTGTCAAGCTGCAGATTGGTTTCTGCCGTCGCTTTGACCACAACCATCGTGCTGTATACGATATGGTACAGCAGGGCAAGATTGGCAAGGTCAATCTGATTAAAGTGTCCTCCCGTGATCCGGAGCCACCTCCGGTATCCTATGTTAAGGTATCCGGCGGTATCTTCTACGATATGATGATTCACGACTTTGACATGGTTCGCTTCCTTGCAGGATCTGAGGTTACAGAAGTATCTGCATATGGTTCTGTTCTGGTAGATCCGGGCATTGGAGAAGCAGGCGATGTCGATACCGCTGTTGTCACCTTGAAGTTTGAAAACGGTGCCATTGGTGTGATTGACAACTCCCGTAAGGCGGTTTACGGCTACGATCAGAGAGTCGAAGTATTTGGCTCCGAAGGCTGTGCACAGGATGAAAATGATATTCCGAACACGGCTGTTCTGTCTACCGCAGAGGGAACAACCTATGGCACTGCTTATAAGGTTATGTGGGATCGTTATACCGGCGCATTTGTTGCAGAGATGCAGGCATTTGCACAGGCAGTGGCAAACGACACAGAGACACCGGTTACCGGCGAAGATGGTCTGTATCCGGTACTGATGGCAGCAGCTGCAACCAAGTCTCTGCATGAAGGCCGTCCGGTTAAAATTTCGGAGGTAGAATAATGGCACTGAGAAAATGCGCGTGCATTGATACCCTGTACACCGAGCTGGGTTGGCTCGATCGTTTTCAGGCAGCAAAGGATGACGGCTTTGAAGCTGTAGAGTTCTGGGATTGGCGCATTCGTGATCTGGATGCAACGAGAGAAGCAGCACAGAAGGCTGGCATCGCAATTTCCGGTTTTAACGGAGATGCCGATTATTCTCTGGTTGATCCGACACACAAGGAGCCGTATCTCGCATATCTCAAGCAGTCCATTGACGCAGCGAAAAAAGTCGGCGCAACCAGCGTAACGATTCATTCCAACGCGCTGGGCGATGGCGGCATCGTTGTCAACCACTATGACAACCTGTCTCATACCGTCAAGCTGTGCTCGATGTATGATACCCTTCTGGCTTGCGCAAAGCTGGCAGAGGAAGAGGAAATCAATCTGAACCTTGAGGCATTGAACATCACGACCGATCATGTCGGCAACTTCCTTGCAACGACGCAGATGGGCGCAGAAATCTGCCGCCTGATTGGTTCTCCGCGACTCAAGCTGTTGTACGACGTATACCACATGCAGATCAATGAGGGATGCATCTGCGATACGATCTCGAACTATGCAGATCAGTTCGGTCATATTCATGTGGCAGACGCACCGGGCAGACATGAGCCGGGCACGGGTGAAATCAATTACACCAAGGTCATTCGCTATCTGGAGGCGTGCGGTTACACGGGCAGAGTGGGATATGAGCTGTTCCCGGAGACCGACACCAAGACCGCGGTAGCTGCCATCATGCAGCATTGCTAATGGATTCTAACAGCAGGTAGGGCTGTTGAATAAAAATCCACAGGAAAGAGAAAAGGAGAAGAATTATGAAAATGAAGCGTTTGGCAGCGATGCTTTTGGCAGGCGCAATGGTGACAGGTCTGTGTGCTTGTGGCAGCTCCGGCGGCGACAAGACAGCTGGTTCCGGTTCTTCCGGCGATGAACTGAAGGTCAGCGTTATCCTCAAGACCGAAGCATCCGAGCACTGGCAGCTCATCAAGGCAGGCTGCGAGCAGTACGAGAAGGACAATCCGGGCGTCAAGGTCGACGTCAAGGGCCCTCCGTCTGAGACTTCCTACGATGAACAGACCAACATGATTGACACCGATATCAACGGCGGCGGTTATGATGCGTATATTATCGCTCCGCTGCAGTCGGATTCTGTGGCGGCACAGATTGCAGCGACCGACAAGCCGGTTATTGCACTGGATACCAACATCAACTCGGACAAGGTTGTCTCTTTTGTTGGTACCGGCAACGAAAAGGCTGCGAAGATGGGCGCAGAAAAAGCAGTTGAAGAAGCAAAGGCAGCCGGTTGGGACAAGGTTGAATGCATTGAGATTGCAGGTGTGCAGGGCGATGCTACCAACACTGCTCGTATGACCGGCTACAAAGAAGGCATTGAAGAAGCTGGCGGCACCTTCCTTGAGAAGGAAACCCAGTACGCAGATGCAGTTGCAGATAAGGCTGTAAACTCCATGGAAGCGATCATGCAGACGCATCCGGAAGGCGTGGCAATCATCTGTGCAAACAACGACGATATGGCTTGTGCAGCTGCAAAGGCAGCAAAGGGCAACAAGGCATATGAAAAGACCATCTTCCTCGGATTCGATGGCTCTACCAGTGCTTGTCAGGCAGTTCTGGACGGTTCTCTGACGCTGACCTGTGCACAGCAGCCGTATGACATGGGCTATAAGGCTTGTGAGACTGCGGTAAAGGCTGCAAAGGGCGAGTCGGTTGACAATGTAGATACCGGCACAGAGATTATCGAAAAGGATAATGCACAGGCTCGCATTGATAAGATGAACGAGTATCTGGCAAAGATCAAGTAAGTATTTCGCGTTTGTCCGTCATTTAACCGACAAGGAAAGTGGAACAGACGGCATCCGCTGTCTGTTCCATTTTTTCATTACAGAAAAGGGTGAAAATCAATGAGTGAATATGTAGTAGAATTAAAAAATACGACAAAGATATTCCCCGGTGTAGTAGCTCTTGATAAAATGCAGCTGGCGGTCAAGCCGGGCGAAATTCT
>NZ_JAHLQI010000013.1 GCF_018918345.1 Butyricicoccus intestinisimiae | reverse complement strand
TTATTTTTCTATTGTGTTCAAACCGTTTAGATCTAAGCAAATATATCATTAGCTTCTGGACCTCATCCTTATGGCAGTTCATGCTCTCCGTATTTCGATACTCTGATATAACATCTTTCTTGCAAGCAAAAAGCACGGCTTTTACACCGTGCTTTTAAATCAGATTTTTACGCTATCACTGTTACTCTCTACAAAAGAGAATTCCATCGGTTTTTTAGTCGCCCATTAATTCTTTGGTTTTGGAATCAGCTTTGCTGGTTGTTCCTTCAACGCTGTGATCAACCGCATAGTAGATTCATTATTCATGCTGCCACTCCATTTCTAATTCATCCAATAAGGAATTCTGTGGCAAAGAAGCAAATACATCATTTTCAACGGCTCGTCTCAGAGAATCCGTATTCCGCTTCAACACATCCGATGCAGATATTGCAGATACTGTATATGCTCCATCTTCTAAGCATTTTCTCAAAAATACATAGCTATGCTTTGGAAGGTTGAGATCAAGCATATCTGTGTTATGTGTAGTAAAAATCAACTGTTGATTCTCACCGATACAATCTAACATGATACCAAATATTCTTTTTTCAATATCACTCTGAATATAAGAAAAATGTTCATCACAATAACAAAAACTGCCTTCGTTTGCAATCATTGCAGCGAGGAACATCGCTATGTCAATTCCTTCTGCTGTTCCGCTAGAAAGCACTTCTCGATTCAATAATTTTCCTTCTTGAATGATAATCTCCGTATTATCTCGTCGAATAATAAAGGTATCCTTCAAATCTTTAGAGAAAGAAATATCTTGCAGTGTTGGATCTAATGTTCCAATCACTGCTCGAAGTGTTTTCAACAGAATATCCTTATTCTTTACAGTTAATTTCAATTGTTTTTCGATTTCTGGATATGCAAAACGATACTGTATATCTCCGATCATTTCTTTCAAAGAAGAAATCTTTTTGGTAGCCTCTGCAGTAAAATCTTTCAGTTTGGACACACATTTTTCATATGAATCCATACAATCAATATCTGCCGCATAATACTGAATCTCTACATCATTCTCTGCCGGACAGATAGTAGTGCACAACCTTTGCAGCCGATAATCTTCATTTACAAAGTCAATACAAAAATAACCGCTTTCACCAGAAACCATTTCAAAAAGCGAAGATGGCATTCCATTCTCCATATAAGCAAAGATACGAAGAAGTGCTTTTCCAAGGCTAGTTTTTCCTGTAGCATTTGCTCCCATCAGAATAACAGCTTTTTTATAGCGAAAACGCTCTCTGTCTTTCAGATGCTCTGCCACAATAAAGGAATTTACAATCTTTTTCGGATAGCTGAAATTGATTGTAAAATCGTCAAACCCATATATTTTTTTCAGTACCAGATTTAAGATAACCATAGCGTCGCCCTTTTCATTAGTTCTATATTCGTGAACTAATAGTATCATATCTTCAGTGATTTTGCAACTGACAGCATAAAAGTCAAACAGTGAGTATGTATTCACACTACTTTATTATTTCAATTATTTCATCACAATATCAAGCAGTGATTTATAACTGTCCACGACATCATATACCACTTCACCATTGCTAATTGCTTTAAAATGTTCTCTTGCACAGTGAATTTTTGATTCTTCTATCCGGCGAAGCTGCATCGAACTCATAGATCCTTTTGTTTCCGCTACAAAATAGATATGCTTGACTGTTCCCTCGTAAAAGGCAATCGCCCAGTCTGGATTATAGTGTCCTACCGGTGTTGAAATGTAAAATCCATCTGGTAGTTTTACATATACTGCGACATTTGTATTGGTATCCAGCTCTGTAGCAAATGTACGTTCATTGGTAGAATCATATACAATATGGTCATATATATGCTTTTTTGTTTTCATTGCATTGACACCAAGACGACCTTTTATTGTCGGGTCTGTGAATACATCTGTACCATACTGCTCATCCATTACATCATATGTAATGTGTTCAATGATCGCCGTCGCTTTTTCATCATTGATAAGCGATGCAGCTCTTACAATAAATTCTTCCGGATTATTCTTAAACTGATCGAATACAGCAGACTGAATACCCTGTAAGATTTGAATGATTGCTTTTCTGGTCAAACCGGTCTCATCTACCAATTTTCCAATTAAATCATATTTCACATTTGAACTTGCAGTAATAGTGTTATCATAGATTGAAGATTCTTTTTTTACAAATGATGTTCCACTTGTCAAACTTTCTTTGGACTTAATTTGCTTCATGGTGCCGGTTTCGACTGTGAAATAAATTTTAGCAACACGAAGTTTTTCATTCAGAGAATCAATTGACTTGTGAATCAACTCATTTGTATCGAAATCCACAACATAAACAGATTTAGAATTGATTTTTGACCACAGAGCTTTAAATTCCGGCATAGCAAGTTTTTCTTCATCTACCGTTAGTTCCACATTACTGCTACGAGCATTTTCTGGCTGCATCATTCTGCTGTCGTAAATCGAGTCGATAATTTCAATAACAGAACTTGCAGAATCTGCGACTTCATCAGCAATTTTGATTTCGCCATTTGCCTTGTCTTCATAATATTTGTCTGTAAGTGCTCCCTTTTTGTCAATATATCCATTTACAATCAAATCAAAATGAATCGCACGGCCGGTATCTTCATCAATAACCTGTTCATTACCGTCATTATCTTTTATTACCTTACCGATAAACAGTTCCGCTGTAACAGCATGAGGTCTGTCTGCAACAGCTTCTGCAATTTCACTTTGAAGTCCCTTTGCAAAGCTATCATAGCTTTCGCTGGCAATTACCGTTAGCACATTGACATTATGCACATCATTTCCAAGTGCATTAGCATCCATACGTTCTCCATCTTGATTGACACAAAGACGTAAACCTCTACCGACTTCCTGCCGCTTTCTGGTTTCACTGCTACTTTGCTTCAATGTACAAATTTGAAATACATTTGGATTATCCCAACCTTCACGCAGAGCTGAATGAGAAAAGATAAAGCGAACCGGCGACTTTTCTGGATTTCTGTCCAAAAGGAGCTCTTTATTTTTCATGATAAGATCGTAAGCATCAACATCATCTGTTGTCCTTTCCTTTTTATCTTTCAGCTTACTATCAATTATCTTACCTTTCTTATCTATCGAAAAATAGCCAGCATGTGTCTTTTCAGCAGGGATAGAATGCAGATATTTCAAATAATCATCTTCACCGTCCCCAATTTGCAAATTTTGAATAATATCCGCATATTCTTCCTCAAACATATCTGCATAGATACCGTTCATTGGCTGTCCAGCTTCGTCATACTGCTTGTATTTCGCAACTTCATCAATAAAGAACAAGGACAAAACCTTAATGCCTTTATAGAACAGTTCACGTTCTCTTTCAATATGAGAAAGAATTGTTTCCCTAATTTGGATACGGCGAAGCTGTTCTTCACTGACTTTACCAATTACATCTCCAGTATAGATTTTGATACCGTTTATAAACTCAATTGAATCATCACGACCATCAATGCGTGAAACAACAAATCCCTGCTTGTACTCTTCCATTTGGCCGGAATTATCATAGAGATTATATCCTTCGGAAACGGTTCTTGTAATTTTACGGATACCAGATGCACCTTTGTAGTCAAATTGAATCGTTGCCGTAGGTGCTGATTTAGAAAGATTGATACTTTCTAAATAGACATAGCTTTCGGTTGCCGTGCTGCCGGATTCACTAATACCCTTTACCGCAATCTTTTTGACCAGACGTTTGTTATATGCTTCCATTGCATCCAAGCAATACACCATATTATAAATGCTATCTTCTTTAGGGGTAGCAGAATAGCGAAGCGTCATCAGCGGATTAAACTTTTTCAAGTTTTGTTTGGTCTGTTTTCCTTCCACCGACTGCGGCTCATCGATAATTACAATTGGATTTGTTTTCGCAATAATGTCAATCGGTTTGCGTGAGCGGAATTCATCCAACTGCATATCAATACGTCTTGCATCTTTACCACGTGCATTGAAGGCCTGTGAATTGATAATCATGACATTGATGGAGCTATCCGAAGCAAATCGGTCGATTTCCGTAAGCTGTTTAGAATTATAGATAAAAAATCGAATCTTTTTTCCGTATTCTTCCGCAAAATGTTCCTGTGTCACCTGAAAGGACTTATACACACCTTCACGGATCGCAATGCTTGGAACAACGACAATAAATTTACTCCAACCATATGCACGATTCAGCTCATACATCGTTTTGATATAGGTGTACGTTTTGCCGACACCAGTCTCCATTTTAATAGTCAGATTAAATCTTCCCTCCAATTTTTCAGAAGGCTTGAGCTGATTCCTTCTCTGTACTTTTTGTAAATTTTCCAAAATCATACGGTCGCTTAACTCTGGTACGATTTTCTGGTTGCTCCAACCGGTAAAATCCTGTACGCCCGTCATTATAGTCTGAGTATAGTCTGTTCCTCTGTCCATCATATAAGACGGCGTCAAGTACGGCTGACCGGCAAACACATCCACAACAGCTTGGGCGGCATCTGCTTGGAATTTTTGATGCTTAAATTGCAGCTTCATCGCAGATCCTCCTTAAATAACTTTGATTCTTGTATCCGGTGCGAGCAGCTTGAAGATCTCACTCACATTAATCTTGGACGGACTGTCTACAAAACTGCTGTCACGGAATACAGCCCGCAGTGGCTGTCTCTTTGCAATTTCCTTGATAACACTGTCCGGAATGTTTTTATCAAAGCAAGCAATCAAGTCTCCGTCATTGTAGTCGTGTACCGTGCATCCGTCAATCTGCTCTGAACGGTATGGCAGAGAAAGCGGCAATCCCCACTCTAATAAACAGCCAAACAGTAAATCAAGGTCTGTGCGGTCAGACTTCACATTGGACTCCATCTCAGAAAGCATCGTTTGAGAATATTCAGCCGGACTGTAATATACCTCGTTCATGTTGCTGTCGTCCAGCTTGAGAACACGGAAACCTATATCGAGCTCATCAGCCATCTTTCTCTGAATATCCTCTACATCATCCGGCACGCTATATGTTCCAGTTGATTTACCGCTTATGATTTCAGGATTGTTAATAAAACTTTCGTCTGTAGATGTATCATCCTCTCTACGAATCGCCATTTGAAATGGAATGCCTTCTTCTTTCAGCTTTTTAAGTGCATATCCGTGTTCAGACAAACCTTCTTTAATTTTCGTTCCCGCTCGACGAATACGTTCTTTGCCGATCTCACAAATATTCTTGTATCCCGCTTTGTAAGCTTCACTCTTTTCATCACAGGCTTCTGGCAACTGAACCATGATAAATTTCCGCCTTCCATTATCTTCTGCATTTATTTGCATAACTGCGTCAGCTGTAGTAGAAGATCCAGAGAAAAAGTCCAAAACAATATCATTTTTTTCTGTGGATATAGCAATGAGATGTTTTAACAACTTAGTGGGCTTTGGATGAGTGAATAGCTTTGCCACACCAAAAAGTTTTTTCAGCTCCGCTGTAGCATCTTCATTCATTCCATTTTTATCCCACCAAGATTCTGCTCGAGTCCTCTTGAATTTTCGATCAGCAGCAAAAACTTTTTGCACTGGTCGAGCTGTGCCACTCTTTCCAAAAATAATTCTTCCATCAGCAATTCGTTTCTGGACCTCTTGAGCATTGAACACCCAATATCGACCTTCCGGTGGAAAAAACGATTCTCCTGTTGTTGGATTTGTTATTGGAAAAAAAGGACCTTTATGATTAGCCGATAAGTCAGAAGTAGTCCATGGACCTCTTGGGTCATCATCAGGATTGGAGAAGTTTTTTTCAATGAACTCTTTTGAAACTGGATACCCCATATCATTGATGCTATTAATATTTTTTGCATAACAAATAATGTAATCATGAACCGGTGGAAGAAATCCCATATTATTTCCATTTGTCTTCTTTTTCCACAAAATTGTACCCAACAAATTCCGGCGTCCCATTACTTCATCGGCTATCTTATGAAGATTTTCTATCTCTTCTTCTCCAATGCTAATAAAGATAACTCCATCATCACTAAGCAAATCTCTTGCCCGCATTAGTCTCGAATAAATCATGCTACACCAGTCGGAATGAAAGCGACCATTACTATCTGTATTCTTAAACATACGGTTGCCGTCTTCATTGTACACGCCGCTATCTTCCTCATAGTCTTCCGCAGACCGCTTGAAATCATCTCGATAAAGGGCATCATCTCTCCTGTTATACGGCGGATCGATATAGATCATCTTCACCTTGCCGAGATAGCTCTCCTGCAAGAGCTTCAGCACCTGAAGGTTATCTCCCTCAATGTAAAGATTCTCCGTGTTGTCCCAATCAACGCTCTCTTCCTTGCATGGGCGCAGGGTTTTGCGGATGGGCTTGTTGGCCTCTACGATAGCTGCCTTTTTTCCTACCCATGTAAATTCATACGCTTCATCACCATCAACTACATCTTCCGAAAGCATCTGCTTCAAAAGCTCAAAATTGATAGCCTTTTTCAGTTTGCCGTCCGCGTCTTTCGTCTCTGTAATACAATTCGGAAACAACGCACCTATCTTTTCTATGTTCTGGGCAGTTATGTCAACCGACTCCATATGCATTTTATCCATTTTAGTCTTCTCCCTTGTATTTAAACGTATTATATTTCTTTTCGATTTGTAGATTCTGCATCCTCTTCTGGCAATAAATCCTTTAACTTCAAGGCTATCTCTTCAGCTGTCATCATGCTAGTAGACAACCCCATCTTGCTTGCTAAAATCGGGCTATAATCCATCACTTCCTTCTTTGTCAACTTATGCCAAATGGGAAGAATTGTTTTTCCATTGATACTTTCAAGTTGAAATAGTCCATCTAATTCCGCTTTCGTCCAATATTTTCCTTCAGCAATGTAGCTCGGTGAAAGAACAGCTATTCCAAAGCGAGATTTTTTCAAACCTTCATCAATACGTTTTCGCAGAGAATCTCCCCATTTCATCTCACTGGTATCATACCAAACCTTAATATTCAAATCACGCAATGCCTTCACCAATTCATCTACAAAATCCTTTTTATCTTCCCATGCATGTGATACAAAAACATCATATTCAGTAGAATCATTATCCATTTCAATGCTGTTTTCCACTTCTGTGTTTACTTTTTCCTGCAATTCCGTGATTACTTGCTCGTAAGATTGCTTCATCTGTTTCACTGTATTCTCCTGTTTTTTTCTTTGACTACTCTCTTCTTTCTGCAAGCGAATAGCTGCATTATTTCTCTTTTCTTTCTTACTTGCAATCTTCGCTGTAATCGAAGCACTCTCTTGCTGTGCTTTTATTGCAGCTTGTGTATGACCCGCTATTTGTCGTTGTTTACTGCGAATAGTTGATTCAGATGCCGTCTTACTAATCGAAATATTTGCAGCTTTTTTATTTTCGTCCGCTGCTTTCTTATCTGCAGCTGCTCGCTTCTTTTCAAGACCCGCAATTTCCCTATCAAGTGTATTCACAGTACGTCTATATTGTTCAGCTGACATTATATATTGTTCATCTCCTTCTTTAATTTTTTCAACTCCGCATTAAATTCTATCTGTTTATTCAGCTGTTTTTCCTTTCGGATTTTAGCTTTTAAAGCATCTATCTGCTTTTGTAATTCCTGCTTCCGCTTTTCTCTTGATACAGATTCTCGCAGTGTTTCCTCAGAATATTCTGTTTGCAATGTATCTCCTGCAATCTGCCGGACAAAGCTTTCATATACTGCGTCCATGCTCTGCCCTTCCAATTTTAGCGCAAGCTGCTCTTTTTTCTGCCAATCGGTATGATAATATGTATTGACTCGAAAAAGTGCTTTACCGGATGCCACTTCTTTATAACCGATCCACGCTTGATACATTCCATCATACTCCAGTAAGAACAAGATATGATACGGAATGGCTCGGTCTATCTGACGCAAAACCGCTTCATCTATCTCAGACGAAGCCAGACGAATTTCAAATATTTCTATCTCCGTCACCTGCTTGCCTTGTGTCAAATTCATTGTGGTAGAAGCAATCTTGTTGCGCCAGTAAATCATCTTAATTTGTTCGGTGAATAATTTTTTCAGTGTCGGCTTGATTTCTATATTATCATAGAATTTATATTTCGGAATCCGTTTATTAAACTCCGTAGACTTTGGCAAATCTAACATAAAATCCCCCTTATGCTACTACCAAAAAGCAAATCAATTCAAAATCATCTAAACCGTCTACCGTATTTAACAAAGCTGTCGTTCCTCCCGCCGAAAACAAACTGTCAATGTCATTCTCTTCTTTGACATCAATAATGGAATTTACCGCCTGACGTAAAAGCTCCGACACATCTTCCATTCTCCGTCCATCATCGGTCTGTCTGTTGAACTTCTCGTAAACAGCCTGAATCGGCTTAGCTTTTCCGCGGCAAAGTAAACGAATATCATCCAACATTCTCTTTGGATTTAAATAATCGCATATAATCTCTCCGTCCAAATCAATATAAGCCATATAAAATGGATGAATGCGATTCTGATTGTCCTTGTTTACATGATTGTTGATATTCTTCAAGACAAAAATAATGCCTTGCGGAAGATCTTCTGTCGCGGGAACAACTGCATGAAGTCCTTTCGGCTTGCGTTCAATATCGGGATGTGTCTTGATGTAATCCAATAGATCCAGCCGAAATTCATTTAAGCCCAGATCCATAATGGAAATTCCATCTGACATATCTTCAATATCAACAACTTCTTCCTGCAACCGTTTTAACTGCCGCTTCCGGTACTCCAATTCGCCCTTTTCTTCTGGATTGATTAAATCATCATCTCCTGTGGCAGTCATAACTGTAATTTTCATACGCGTCTCAACACGAGATTTCAGATTGATATAATCATCCAACGTTAAATCCGGCCAGAAATTCACCAGCTGAATGTATTTATTCTTACTGCCGATTCGATCAACTCTACCGAACCGCTGAATGATTCGTACCGGATTCCAATGAATATCATAGTTTACTAAATAATCACAATCCTGTAAGTTTTGACCTTCTGAAATACAATCAGTTGCAATCAATATATCAATCTCAGTCGTGCTCTGTGGCATCAAAATATCTCTATTCTTTGATATTGGAGAAAAACAGGTCAGTACGTTATTTAATGTTGCTTTGAAACCTTTAATCGTTGTTCGTCCATCAATCGAACCTGTAATAACCGCAGTATCTAAATTGTATCGGCTCTTAACGTATCTACTTACATTGTCATATAAGTATTCGGCTGTATCGGAAAACGCAGAGAAAATCAAAACCTTCTTGTTATTGTCATTGATTGGATGCTGTATCTTTTCATCCAACAAATGAAACAACTCCTGTAGTTTTGCATCATGCTCTGGTGTAATATCATCTATCATCAATGTAAGAAGTTCTAATGTGTCTGCATCCTGTAAAAGCTCTCTTCTCCAGCTCGTCCAATCCATATCAGCGAGATCAATTTTTACTTTCTTTCCAACAGTAAACAATTCTGTATTCTCATCATCAATATCAAAATCATCTTCCTGTACATCGTACATTGTTACATCTGCATAACCAGATTTTTCAAATAGATTGATTTCTTGAATCGTATTATCAATAAGTTTTTTGATTCTTATTAGTGTCAAGCGAAAGGAATGTACAGAGCTTTCCAAACGTTTTAGTAAGTTAATGCTCATCAAACGTCGGATACCTTCCTCTCGACCGGTCTGCGTTAAATTTTCACCTTTGTTATGCGTCAGCTCTTTATATTTTTGCAGTCTGCTCGGAAAAATGTAATTTGTTGGTATATAAATACACAAACTCAGCCGCATCAGCTGTTCATAGATTTCATTATACCCTATGGCATCTGGCAAGTCCGTCAAATCCGGACGTACAGAAATTGGCTTTAATCTCTCTGGAAATTTTCCAATCTCATTGGTATCATAATACTTTTCAATATGTTTTCTCGAACGAGCTATTGTAACACTATCCAACAGTTCAAAAAAATCAAAATCCAATGTATGCAGCAATGCATCCGTTGTTCGAAACTCCGATTCCAATTTTCCCCATGCATTAAATGCTTTTTGTGCCTGTTTGAAAATATCTTCTACACTTCTTGATGTTTTCAAACGGCTGTCCAAATTTTGAGAATTTCCTTCATATGCAATTGCAAGCTGATTTTTCAAATCGACAAAACGATTGTTGACTGGTGTTGCGGACAGCATCAATACTTTCGTTTTAACTCCAGCGCGGATCACTTTATCCATCAATCTTTGATAACGGTTTTCTTTCGTTTTGCTGTGTGTACCGATACCATTTCGGAAATTGTGTGACTCATCAATAACAACAAGATCATAGTTTCCCCAATTTAAACGATCCAAATCAAGCCCGTTGGATTGACCACTGTTTCTGGAAAGATCCGTATGAAACAATACATCATAATTTAAACGATCTTGCGCAATCGGATTGTTCATATAATTATCTTTATAAGTATTCCAATTTTCTGCTAATTTTTTCGGACAAAGAACCAAAACAGATTTATTACGGTTTTCATAGTATTTTATAACTGCTAAAGCAGTAAAAGTCTTGCCCAAACCTACACTATCCGCTAAGATGCAGCCATTGTACTTTTCTAACTTGTTGATAATAGCAAGCACAGCATCTCGCTGGAAATCATAGAGCAGACTCCAAATTTTACTCTGTTTAAATCCAGTTGCTTCATTGGGCAGCTCATCTTCCGAAATGTCATCCAAAAATTCACTAAATACATGGTATAACGTCATGAAATAGATAAACTCAGGCGAATTTTCCGCATAAACTGTACTAATGTTTTCAATAACAGTATTCGTAACATCCTGCATCTTGTCCTGATCTTTCCAAAGATCATCAAACAACCGCATATATTTCTGTGTAAATGGCTTCTCAAAGCATTGAACAAAATTATAGCTGTTATTTCCTCGTTTGCATCCAATGTCAACTGTTGTAAAACCGTTCAACGGTGCATATACAATCTCTTCTTCTCCAGAAGAAAGAGACATAAAACCCATCATGTTTTCGTTCGTCGTATTGGACTTAAACGTTGCTTTTCCCCGAATCCACTCAGCACATTCTTTTGCAATTGCTCGCTGTGTCATTTCATTGCGCAGTTTAATTTCAAATTCTGTGCCATAGAGGCTTGATTCTCGTGACAAACGCGGGATATAAAATTCTCTCTTTTGTTTTTCCGTCTTTTCTTTTACAAATGTAGGTGACGTAAAGATAAATCGAAACTGTTTTATATCTTTTAATTGTTTTTTCAGTTCTTCATATGCGTACATAGAAAAACACGCTGCGGCGATTGATATTTTGCTACCACGTTTTATATTTTCTTTTAAATCATCACAAACAGTACGGTTTATATTATCAATAATTTTCATACCATCCACCTATTATTTTTCTCAAATTCATTCAAAAATCTATTTTCATTATAACACTAAAAAAATAGTCAGTAAATAAATAATAATTATAATGCGTTTCCATCTTCCTTCAAATAATGCCCCGCGATTACCGCAATTCTCCCATGCCCCAGCGCATTAGAAGTAATCCGCATTGCCGCTCTGTCAAACACTTCTCCTTTTCGATCTCCGCGGCAGTAATACTTTTCTTTTGCGGTCAGTTGTTCCAATGGTCTCGCATGTTGCTGGTAAATCGCCGTTGCATAGTCGCGCCGATAGCTGTGAATATCCGCACCGGACGGAATTTTTTCAAATACTTTTCCGTCTTCTGCTTGCTTGCACAAACGGATGACCAAATCTTTATCACCGATAATCGGCGCATAGCGTTCCCGTCCGCCCTTGCTGCCGCTCGTGATATGCAGATAATAGCCGGAACGATCCTGATACAAGGCCGTTCCACGCAACGCTTGGAGTTCTGCGCGCCGCAGACCTGTCGCACGACAGAAGGCAACCAATTCCGCATGATTGCTCTCACTGAAATGCCTATCTCGCTTGACCGTGTTCCGGCTGCGTGTAATATCTTTTCTTTGCCTAGCCGCAGTGTGAATATTCAATTCTTCCAATGTACAGCCGTACAATTTCACCAGCGCGCTGGCTTCCATTTTTTGCGTGTACACAGACAGATGTTCTCTCATTTTCATCCACTCGGAAACATATGCCTTGCACTGCTCTATTGTTTTGCATCCGTGATTTTCCTTGCACCATTTCACAAAATAGCAGCAATGCTTGAGATACGAATGATAGGTTTCCCAGCTGTAAATATAGTTCTGAGAAATACCAGAAAGTTTATCCGGTTTCTTTTTTCTTCCAATTTGCAGTTTTGCGTCCAAACTGTCCTGCACCTGTTTTACCAATGAGCCGCGGTTCGGCTTGTTCTTATGTCCCATAGTTTTTGTCCTTTTTCATCGTAAAATTGTGAATACCTGTGTTGAAGCGAAGCACTGCACTCTTATTGTTTTCCGATTGTTATGCACCAATCGTCTGATTTTTCATCCGATCTGAACAGCTCAACCCAAATGGGGAGCACAATTTCAGTCATCTGAAAATTTTGTTTTTCCGATATCCCCGTTTACTCGTACACGATTGTGTCCGCGTAACCGGATATCGGATTTTCTGCTGCTCTTTGCTGTCTGACATGTTTTTATGTCTGTCAGCGGGTCAATCAGCCTGCCTTGCCACACGCTTCTATGCAGCTATTCTGTATCCACATAAAAACAGGAGGGCCATCCTATGATCCTCCTGTTCCATCTTTCATTCCAAATATGTGAGAATAAAGCTTTGAAATTATAAAAAAGAGAGAAACTTTCCAGTGGCTTGTACCGGAAAATTTCTCTCTTTTTGTCTGTTTTTCAAACTATTTTGCAACGTTCATTTTTTACTTATGTAATCTGTGCGTTTTGAATCCGAAAATACGCATTGTTAATTATTTCGTTTTTCTTACGCGAACAAAGTAGATATGACCGCATTGAATCGCCTTTTGTAAATTCCCATAGCACTCACAAATATTCTTCTTAATCTCTTGATAATTGCGAAGCTGTACGCCGCACGCAGCCAATGCTGCTTCTTTTTCTTTTGGCATTCGTTTGTATTTTTCCTCAATCTCTAAAATCTTTTTAATCGGGATGTTCTTTGTCGTCGCTCTCGCTCCAGCTCCACGTGTCAGCTTTTCCCAAATTTTTTCTTCTTTTCCTCTCAACCGATACACGCTCTTGCTTCCAAAGCTATCCTCCGCACGCATCGTAACTCCGCTGCGTTTCAGGATTTCTTTTAACATCTGAATATCATCCGGTGTATTTCTATCCTCTTGTGGATTCTCAATTTTAATAATTAAATTCACCTTATCTCATTCTTCTTTCGCGCAATGTTAATTCTTTCGTCTTTTTAGGAATTGATTTCAGTATAAAATATTTTCTTCATTTTATCAAGAGTAAACTAGGCATTTTATTCAAAATCTTTGTATTTTTGATACTTTTTTAAGAATAATTTCATTCTAACTTTTCTCTCATATTTCCAGCGTTCCAATCAACTGTCTGGTTATGAAGAAAGGAGGACGCAGAAATGGAAAGCAATCATGAAGTTTACACTGTGCCGGAGCTGGCAGCCATTTTGAAAATCGGCCGCAATGCCGCTTACGATCTCGTAAAGTCTGGAAAGATTCACAGCATTCGTATCGGAAAAAGCATCCGTATTCCTCACGCTGCACTGGAAGAGTTTTTAAATTCTTAACTTGCTGCAGCAGACAATCCGTGCTATACTTGCCTCACACCAGGAAAATGCTCCGATAAAACAAAGGAGGCTTGTATAGTACGGATGAATCACTCATCCAAGGAGCATCTTGTCAGTATGAAACCTACAAAACACGGAAATAAATTCCGCATTACATATCGGTGCCCAAATTATCCGGATCTGATTCATGAATCTTTTGACACAGAAGAAGAAGCCAATCTGCGGATTGCTCAGATTTTGTTGGAAAAGAAAAACAATAAACTGCTTCCGCCTGCTTCTGTTGTTGATCCAGATGCCAATCATGCATTGGCTCAGGAAACCATGACTGTTTCTCAGCTGTTAGACGAATACGTCAATCTGTACGGATTAAATCATTGGTCAGAAAGCACGCTTTCCTCTACCATGCACCGAATCACACACTATATCAACCCGTATATTGGTGCTATCCCAATCAAATCTCTCACAACCCATCGGCTGGAACGCTTTTATAGAAAGCTTCTGCGAGAGCCTGCTGTGTGTCCCAAAGGCAAAGAACATTTGCAGACAACAATCGCTCCCAGCGTTGTAGAAAA
>NZ_JAHLQI010000012.1 GCF_018918345.1 Butyricicoccus intestinisimiae | reverse complement strand
TTATTTTTCTATTGTGTTCAAACCGTTTAGATCTAAGCAAATATATCATTAGCTTCTGGACCTCATCCTTATGGCAGTTCATGCTCTCCGTATTTCGATACTCTGATATAACATCTTTCATGCAAGCAAAAAGCACGGCTTTTACACCGTGCTTTTAAATCAGATTTTTACGCTATCACTGTTACTCTCTACAAAAGAAAACTCCGCGGGTCTTTTGCTTGTCCACAAATTCTTTGATTTCGGAATCAGCTTTGCTGGTTGTTCCTTCAACGCTGCAATTAACTGCTGTTCACATGGACCTTCGACATAGTAGATGCATTTACTATTCATCCAGTCACCTCATCTCTAATTCATCCAACAAGGAATCCTGTGGCAGGAAAGCAAATACATCATTTTCAACGGCTCGTCTCAGAGAATCTGTATTCCGCTTCAACACATCCGATGCAGATATTGCAGATACTGTATATGCTCCATCTTCTAAGCATTTTCTCAAAAATACATAGCTATGTTTTGGAAGGTTAAGATCAAGCATATCTGTGTTATGTGTAGTAAAAATCAATTGTTGATTTTTACCGATACAATCTAACATGATACCAAATATTCTTTTTTCAATATCGCTCTGAATATAAGAAAGATGATGGCATTCCATCCTCCATATAAACAAAGATACGAAGAAGCGCTTTTCCAAGGCTAGTTTTTCCTGTCACATTTGCTTCCCAGCTTTTTTGTAGCGAAAACGCTCTCTGTCTTTCAGGTGTTCTTCCTCAATAAAGCAATTTACAATCTTCTTTGGATAGCTGAAATTGATTGTAAAATCGTCAAACCCTTATATTTTTTTCAGTACCAGATTTAAGATAACCATAGCATCGCCTTTTTCATTAGTTCTGTATTTACGAACTAATAGCAACATATTTAATTCATATTTTCAACCGGCAATCTATCACTCAACTGTAACCCATTATCTCTCAGCATTAATGGCTTGCATTAACTCCGTTCTTGTTTTCATGCTTAAGAGAATAAAGCAAAGAAGTCAAAATATTTTGCAGACCACTTCGTCATTTCAACTCTCGATTTCTCAATCATTAATATAAAATCACTCAAACAACTTGCATCCTTCATCTTTGAATTCTTCAATGCGTTCTAACAGATCTTCTATGGACACTTCCAAGTAATCCGCCAAACAATCCATACAATAGAAATTTATAATCTTTCTTCCCAATAATTTCTGATTGATTCCAATTACATTTTTCTCAGTAATCGGAGCTCCACACATAATGCAAGTCTTGTTTATCATCTAAATTTATTCTCCTTTTACTGTAAATACAGGTATGTCTTTTCCTCTGTATTCTATATCTAAAATCCCCTGCTGTCTACGAATAGATTTTCTCATTTTATATGCTGGCCGCAGACAATACTGCATAAATTCTCTTCGATTTACATCGCTAGAATTTCTAACATGAGGAAACAAAAGTTTCAAATATGCAGTCGCAATACGTTTTACAGCCTCCGCATCTCGTGTGTCAGATTTCTCCGGATATTCTACAATTTCATCAACAATAGCACGATAACTTGCATCATCTCGCAATAAATGTAAAATTGTACAGAAATATTCTGAATTTAATCCCCACCCTGATATTTTCATATCATCATTCATTCTAGGAATTTCCCATCCTTTAATAAAGCCATGAAAACGATCCAACATGGCCGTATCATGAAATAATGACGGCAGATCGCCAATCATCAACTTTGTATCATCCATAATTTCTTGTGGGATATTTCCCAGTAAGATAATTCCAGCATCAGCCAATCCACTATGTCCAGAAATAGTAACATTGCCATTTTCCATATACGTCTGCAATGCAGCTCCCATCTCTTTCATATCCGAAAACTGCATTTTCTGTATCTCATCAAACGCAATAAAATCACTATTATATACCAGACCCTCTAAATGTTTTCCCAAGTCATAAAAAAGTTTCGCTCTGGTCATATATCCGGCAGACAAATTACCATACTTACTGATAGAGCCATAGATGTAAGATTTTCCAGTTCCCTTTGGGGCAAGCTCCATCAAATTCAAGCGTTTTTCTACAAACGGTAAAAGTCTAGTAAGAACGGCTCTTTTCTCTGGTTCGTCCTTATATCCTGATGCATTATAATCTATTGCTCCCAACAAAATATCTATCCATTCATGAACGGAAAATTCTGCACGAAGTTCCTTATAATAATCCAAATCCACAACATAAGGACAAAAATCAGTAAAACTTATCAATTTGATTTTTCCCGGTTGCCGAGGTTGCTCTGTCGGCGGTCGATATCCTAATTCTACAACCCCCCAACATTCTCTTCCTTGTGACAGTTGTTCTTTACACTCCTGCCAAACATCTGCTTCAATTATGGTCTCATGCGGCGAAAGGTCAAACGCAGGAAGATAGAATGAAATTTCTTGTGTAGAAATATCGATATTCACCATAATTTTTGTCAGAATCTTAACATTTTCATATTCCATGATAATCCGATTTTTGATTCCAACATCCCAATCTTCTTTTTTAGGCAAATATGTTTGAACAAACTGCGCGATTTCTTCAATATCAAATTCGCCATCTTCATCTTCAAACTTTTTCAAAACCCAATCTCGAAGGAATGACGGCAGGCTTAAAGATTTGAAAAAATTACTTTTTTTCAAATCTTTGTATACTACCATCTCGTCGAAATAGTCTCTCAATTTTTCTTCGATAATTGTATCCACAGTATTTTTCCTCATAAAATGTCTTTGGTTTTCATACCGGCTTTTTCGATTTTAAATTCCAGTTCAGATACCAATATATGTTCATCTGAAATAACAGAGGCTTTATACATACCTTTGCGGGTTCTTTTGTCCATAACAATACAAAACGAATGTTCATCTTTCCATTCAACTGAATATTTCGTTCCTTGTATATCAACAGCAATATTCTCAAGTTTTGTCTTCGTATAGAAGTAAATAACAGGTGGTTTTTTAATACTCGACTCTACTACAGGATTTTCAATAATAATTTCAATTTCCTGCGGTTTTACTGTCAGTACAATAAGTGGTACCGTAACTTCTTCTAATGTTGCACCACCATGTGTCTCTACACTCGGCAGTCTGCCGCCTTTAAATCGATCATAATTTGCAATTACATAATATTGCTCATCATCAGACAGTAATGCTTTTGTTATGGATACAACATTGTCAGAGTAATCGCAGACTCGCCCGCCGTGTGTCCCCTTTGCATTTACATCTACGGTCAAGTCATGCTCTCGAATGACTGCAAGCCGACTTGCTCCATGGTCAGAAATCAATATTATCTGTTGAAATTGTTCTTTTGTTAAATAATATTTTGCTTTTTTCAGAACCTTTTCAATTTCTTCCAACTCTTTCGGCAAATGCAGAGGTAATTTTGTCAATGAATAATTGTAATCATTCTCGCCTTTGTGTTTATATTCATCTATCGCCTTTACACTGGCATACTCAATGCCTTTCTGTGAAAAATATTCCAAAAAATCTTTATTTTTTACAGTAATAGTGGGAATATCTGCGCGAGCAACATGAATATCAGCCGTCACCTCCAATTGTCTACATCTGTCCGAGATATAGCCTAAATATTCCACACCCAAAGCATCTATAAAATATGCGTAAGAATGCCGTTCAGGTATCCGTTCTAAACAAGAGATTCTCGGAGATAAGATCGCATTATAGTCCCGCTTTATAGCCTGTTCTTCTACCAATTTCTCAAACGCGGGATCAATATGATTCGTCAATTTTTGCCAGACATATTGTTTAAAATATGTATTCAGCAAGTCATTTTTAAAGTCAAATACCGTTAAGTATGAACATAGCTTTGGATTTGTATGCAAAAAGATCTGTTGCAATGTATCTCTGTCATAATATTCTGCATACTGCTCTAATGTCTGAAACAATACCAAATTTTCCTCATCCGTACAATCAGTCAGATAGAAAATGGCTTTTTCACGCTTGATCAACACCATATTACAAAAATCTGGTATATATTGTTCGAATATATCCATATCCTGTAAGAGTTGTTTGCGTTCATTATATCTGTTCCAATACATTTGCATATCCGGTTCAAGTTCTAATATATCTCGAACTACATGTTGTTTCATATTTTCCAGTGAATCGGAATGGTTTAAAACGCATTGTAAGTATTCGCAATTTTTCGCTTCAAGCATCTGCAGTGCAATAAAATACAACCAGTCTGACTCTTCGTCATTTCCAAGCAAATTTTGAATCATAAGATCCAAATTGATTGACGTATGGAATCGACTTTCAAAAACTTTAATCCAAGTTCCCTCTGATCTCAGCATTCGAAGCGCATTTTTCCATTGTTCTTCTGTTCCCCACGCTTCTTGCAGACGAGATGTCATACCATCTATTCGGCATAGTGCATCAAACGCCGATTCTTCTTGTTGGATCACAAACTGAGCATATGGAAATGCTGTTTTTGGTTTTGTCGTTACAACTGCCAACGACATCATTACTCTTGTCTCAATTGCTTCTGGTATCGCTTGAATTCCGACAACAAACTCTGTTTCAATTGGAACAAAATCTACTTCACGATAAAAACAAATTTCCGGTCTTCTAATAATCTCCCCATCATTTACAAAGTAAATCAAACGTTCTATGCGTGCATCTGCAAAATTCAGAAGATGTTCACATTGATAGCAAAGCACTACAACATGTCCTTTTACACTCATATGTAAAAGTCGATCCAATTGTTTTTTTACTTCAGCCTCACCTTCTAATTTCCAAAAAGTAGTAAATCCACTTACGAATAGATTTCCCATTTTATTGGAAATTGCATACAGCATTTCTTCTGTCTGCGCTTTTTCATCCGGTTTGCTGTATTGCGCTACTGTTAGAAATTCATTTCCTTTTACACGATAACGTTCTATCAGCTGATTCATTTGAGCCGGATTATCTACATTGACTAGTCTTAATGTAGAATCCGCAGACCTTACAAGGTAACGATCTATAGCCTGTATGCACTTTTCAATGCTAAAGCGCATAATATTCCCCCTTAGTTATCCTTGATAATCTCAATTCCAACTTTCATATTTGTACGGATCAACTGCTTCAAATAACGCTTTACATCCTCCGTATCCATTTGGTCAATCTTTTCCAATGCTATTTCACAGCCGGAATGATCATATGTTGCTTCCGCTTTATCCTTAAGCAAATTCTTAATGCTCGGATTTTCATACCAATCAAAAGGGTGAATGTTCGACCGCTGTTTCAGATAATCCTTGATCTCAGATATATCCTTCAATATTGTTGCATAATCTCCAAGAATAGCCTTAGAAAACGCCTTGTCTCTGCATTCTACATGACTCAAATCATCAAAATATTCTACATGTTCCAAATACTCCAATGCCTTTTTCACCGCATTACGATCTGGATTTCGCTGGTCAAATGTTCGGAATACCTCTCTCGCCTTATTATATTCAGGTGCTGGGACCATGCAAATGATCGGCATTTGGTACTTTTCTGACCATATGCGAGGCGATTCTGTATTTGTTTTTGCTCTCCACAATGCTTTTAATTTCTCAGACTGCTTTCCGTCCATATAAGACTTTACGGCCTGTTCAACACATTTTACATAGTCAGAACGTTCTGCTGTAAATACGTCTCTTCCTGAAATATTCTGATAGATCGTTGCTATCTCTTCATCCTGCAGTTCCGTCAGATAATAACCGCATACTTTCTTGAACATCGGAATTTGATTTTTATAGAATGCATCAAAGTCTCCTCCATGTGCTCGCAATTCTTCCAAAAAGGTTGCTTGATGCATTTCTTGCAGTGCCCCCGCACGTTTTACCTCATAGAGTATCTCCATCAGAGTAGAAAGTTCTTCCCAATCATTCTTCGCTGCCAAATAAGAAATTTTGATATGTTTACACTTTTCACACCATGCAGCAACAGCATCATGAAAAGTGAGCGTTTTCAAATTACATCTATTGCTTTCCGCAATAATTTCATATTCAAGAATTACTTCTTGAATCTTCTGGTCTGCGGTATCTGTATTCCATACCCAATTGGCAGCGTCTGCATCAAACTTTTTCTTTAACTGATTGATGTATTGTCCATTATCACCAATCTCAGCGGCAAGTGTCGGCAATAGACCACCTTCAAACGTATGCAGATAAGTACCCATACCTTCTTTGCACTTTTGCGCAGAAACCAAAGATTCCATATCTGAAATCAGGTCAGGATTTTCAATTACCATTTTTCCAATATCGTTTGCAATATCAGTTTCTGTCTTTTTTCCGCTAATATTGCTGCTATTTGCAATTCCGGTAAATGCATCAATCATCTTTTCAACAATCTGTTTATCTGTTTTCAGTTCAGTTGTTGGAAGAAGCTGTTTCAAACACCAAATCGGGAAAGACAGTTGTTTCATTGCATTGCGAATACGCTCTCTTGTGTTCTCAATAGAAGAGCATACTTTTCTATCGATCTTAAAAATATCGGATGCAGCAGCAATAAATGCTCTTTCTTCCGGCGTAGAAGAAACAATATAAAGCTCTTTCCAGCGAGCGGCAGGCGTAATTTTATGCTTGATAACGCCATCAATCATTTCCTGTAGCTTCTCAACGCTCATGACGTCAGAATTCATTCTGTCGCTGTAGCTGTATGTGCTATTCGCATATTCTTTCAGCACAAATCCAAGCACAAATGCCGTTAAATTGCAAGGCATAAAACCAAACGGAGTTTTCTCCAGTGCGTCATAAATTTTCTGAATAGAAATCTGACCGTTTTTCTTAAAATCCGCCTCAATCAATTCATCTACAAAAATCTTGATCTTAGAAATCGGCAAGTATGGGTTTTCTTTCCAATAGTGGTCCTTTTCCCATGCCTGAGCACCGATATAATTTTCAAGTTTTGTTTTATCGTTACCGGATCTGAATGCACCACGTGTCTTTTGATTTGCACCACATTCAACGCCTAATTTCAGAGAGTTGCTTAACCACATTGTGTCTGTAACTGAACTGCCATTTTCCAGTCCCTGCGGATACTTTTTACGGTTTACTTCAGCCAACATCGTATACACTTCACTCTTTGAAGCAGCACGTGCACCATTCGGCTTTTCATGCGTATATACGATAAACTGTCCCTCTTCAATCCGCTTTTTCCACAGTTGCAATACATCCTTTGCATCCTGCGTATACTGATTGGAGAGTTTTCTCTCTTTATCTCTCTGATATTCAGCATTTGCAACTGCTTCAATATACTGCTCTAACAAGTCATTTCCCAACGGAGAGATCGAAGCATCAACGATAACCATATTGTCAGTTATTTCTGGCATCAGAGCTTTAATACGCTGTTCTATTTGTCTATCTTCATTCTCGTCTTTCGCAAACGAAAGTAATAAACCAAACTTATTTCCATTATAGATGGCATTCTTCAACTTACGAAACTTCTGTGTTACTTCAGACGCTGCACAGGATTCCACCACATATCTTGCTTTCAATGCACCATTGAGTTCAATAGCATTAGCAATTTCGCCATCTTGCACTAAACGAGCAGTAGTTGCCGTGGTCTTGAAACGATTCTTAATTTCCTGCAGCTTATCATCATCTGCAACGTTCAGACGAGCAGCATACATAAATCTGCCCTTACCGATGGAACGCTTATAAAGAATTTTATCTCGCTCCAAACTTGCTGCAAGACGTCCAGCTTCACCTTGATCTAAATCAGAACCTTCAAAAGCATTATTGATATTTTCCTCATTCGGAACAAAGATATCAACACTGCCTCCAACATTTTGAGAAATTGCCTGCATTAACAGAACAGTTTTGAGCACGCGCTGTTTATCATTTTCTAAATACTGGCTTGCTGCGTGATTGAAATAATCCAAAATGCCGCGAATTTCTCTTGTCAAATAATCTTTACCCTTTTCATAGAAAAAGTCCCAAAGCAAATCGACGGTTAGAAATGGATTATCATCCAGTGGGCCAAAATTATCAATGAAATATTGAAATCCCATTACTTCTTCGCCCTGTTCGTTTTTAATAAAGTCGAACATGCTGCGTTGGTTGGATGCAAATGCCGCCGAAATATGCTTCAGCAACAAAGCTGCATATGGATGGATCGGAAGAATTTTTTTCAATTCTTTCTCCGTGATATTGGCTTGTATCATGACCTTTTTGCGAGATTCTGTTGTGCGGTCATATAAATCCTCAACAACGATGCCTTCCCATTCCTTTGCAACAACCGAATCTTTACTGATCTGCATTGCCTCTCCCATCAAGCGAAATGCCATGTTTTCCGGCAATTCAATGGCACAGATCGGATCTATAAAACGACCCTTGATTTTGCCAAATTCTTTATCTCCTTCCGGGAAGATATGCATAGCATCATGCGTGACGATCATGAGATAAAACGGTGTTGTCGAACTCATATCCACAATCTTCTGAAAACCTGTTAGACCGCGCATATTTCGGCGGAAAAATTCCGTAAATTCATCCCACACAAATAAAATCGCCTTCAAATTATTGACGCGAATAATCTCCTGAATCCACGAAACCAGTCCATCAACATCCAATGACAATGCTTTGATTTGACGCTGATCAGCAACGCGGAATATCTTCCCCATCAGTTCAAGCAGGCTGCTTCCTGTATACTGGTTCAGACGAGCAAGCACTTCGTCTGTCGTAATTCCTCCAAACAGTTCCCGATACTGGTTGCCGATCAATGTATCAAAGTACATCTTATTGGCTTCATCAGAAAGCCAGCGGATGACAGCATCTTTCAATGCACCTTTGCCACTGTCCATTTCTCGTTCAGCCAATGCGGCTTCAATGCTCTCCTGAATAGCAAATACTAGCTTATCATCGCCCTCAATATCTGACGAGCCATAGCGATGAACCGTTAATATTTTCTGATCGCCGGATTTCACCTGTTTCAGCTGATTATAAAGGTCTTGATCCAGCTGATCCGGGAAATTATTCCAATACTCTTTTGTTTCTTCTTCCGAAGAATCAATAAGTTTTTTCAGTGTCAGCACCGCATGAGATTTACCTGTACCATATGCGCCCTCCACCCAAATCGAAACTTTCTGGCGACGAGAAAGCACACTGATGGTATTTTTCATCAATTTGATGAATGTCTCATGCGGATAGAATTTTTTCCACAAATCCGGCTGCTGCTGAATCAGCTGTTGATTTACCTGTGGAAAATATTCCGGATCAATATCGAAATATTCTCTGTATAGTTCTGCCATGTTCGCATCCCCTATCTATTTTCTATCTTTTTAAAGCAGTTCCAAAACGTCTGCAGAAGTCTTCTCTCTACGAAGTGTGATGTTGTCCAGATCAAGCGTAAAAGACGCATTGATGAATTCCGGATAATTCACGGTCAAACCATTCAGAATCTTCTTCATCTGGTCTTCATCCAGTCCGAAAATCTGTGTCGGGCTGACACCTTCACTTTCCGCCTCATGGTCAAGCAGGCGGCGGAGCGTGAACTCGTAGTAACCCCCGCAAGCCTCCGCGAACTTGTACAGCGAATACAGAATAACCACCGGCTCGGGTAACTCCCACGGAGTGCGCTTTAATGCAACTATGCTGCGCTTTTCTTTTTCGGTATATCCCATACCCACTTCGTTAAAAGGCAGAGCCAACAATCTTCCAAACGAACTCCAAATATCACTCGCCCACGTTTCTTTCGCACCATCATCCACAAGCATCTGAATAGTGTATCCCTTTGTGTACTCTTCATTCATTTTAAGTCTTCGTACAAACCAGTTTATCTGCGGTGTATATGCAAGATTAGTCAGTATAATCGCCCAAGAAATCTGTGATTCCAGTCCTATTTTATCGATAATTTCTGCAGTGTGAGAAAATCCTCTTTTATTCAAAAGCTCTGCATCACGAAGAAATCTCTTAAAGAAATTATACATCTGTGAACCTAAAGAATGATTCTCATCGAACTCATTTTTATAGGTAAAATACTGCGTAAACCATTCCATCTTTGGAGCATGGTGTGAATAACAATTCAAACTTTTATTGGAAAGCACTTTGAACCCTCCTGACGGCATCTCTAATGATTTATAAACCAAGCATCCTTTGTCCACCTTGTGACACTGTGCACAATGGATACAATTGTCTGAAATGTCAACATTTCCATTTCTCATGGTAATGCATCCACTATGACAATCTGCTTCGCATTCTCTGCACCCTACACAACTAGCAGCCTTTCTAAAGACATTTTTCAGTAATTTTACAAATGTCGAATCTTGTTTTGCAATATCTTTATCGTAAACGACATCATAACCGTTTTCAACATCTATAATATCAAATGAATAATTATTTCCTCTAAAATCAATTCGATACGGACTTTGTCCAGTCAGTAGGACACCTATTGTTTTAATCCATACTTTCCAGTCCGTTTTAGGATTTCTAACAGATAAAATACGTTTTGTATGTTTCTCACATTCACTATATCCAACATTTATTGAAATGTCTCGTCCATTTTTTCTTGCCTTCCATCCACCATTTTTCACAAAGTCATCTAATACTGTCTCATCTGATATAGATTCATGATAAAGCTCTTTTATGATATTGAGATATGTATCAACTTGTTTAGGATAACAAACTCGAGCAGTGAACTCATTTCGTTCCGCTGCTCTAGGACACACCAAACATCCAGCACGCTTATTTCCTTTTTTGTATGCCTTATTGATATAAAGATTTTCGGTATAAATATATGCATATAATTCTGCCGAATTCCATTCTAAAATTGGGTTACAACTATATTGTCCTTTATGTTTTTTCCCTAAACTAACATAGTCATAATCACTTCTTGCAAGGCTTTCATAAGAGCGAATGCCGACAAATGCCATTCCAGTAAAATTAGTTTTTCCCGTTATCTCTCTCAATTTTATAACTTGAGGTGCAGTCTTGTGTACACTACAACACCATCGCGTAACAGTCGCCGGACATCCAAATAATTTCCAACTGTCTACAGGATTAAATTCGGAACGCGCACGTACAAAATCTATTTTTTGTCTATTGCAAATATCTTTTACTGCATTTACAGTTTGATATGTATCCGGGAATTCCATTCCTGTGTCACCAAACAAAACTTTAAATTCATTGTGCGGTAAAGTACGCTGCACAATATCCAAAGTTACAATACTATCTTTTCCGCCGCTAAATGCAACATAAAAGACATCGACTCGATCCTTGTAGTCTACATAAGTATTATATACTTTTTTGATGGTCTCTTGTACCAAGCTCTCCATAATTGCACGATTTTTTTCAACCATCTGCGGTATATCAACAAACTGAAGCGGTTTTCCAGCCGATTCCGGTTCTTCCAGTAAAATAAGTTCCGGAGCAGTATATAACGCGCCACCTTTTGTTTTCGCAACGAAGCGTCCTCTATACCAGTAATTATTACCTTCTGCCCACATATATGGGTATGTATCGTCTTTCACATAGTTCCAATACTTGTCAAAGCCTAAAATATCCAATTCTTCATAATAGACCGGGCGAGGCTCCTTGCTAAACTTTAGCAAGGAGCTATTTAATATATATCCGCCAGTCTCCGCATCCCACTCATAGGAATACATATTGTTGATTCATCCTCTCCTTGATCGCTGCACTTTGGCATCGACTACTATCTTGTCCATACGCTGTATCCCTCGTCCGACAAGATAGCCTTTTTCTATCAAATAATTAAATGCATCATTGACAGATGCTATATGTCCGCTCTCTGCCAATTCTGCCGTCAGCAGTTTATCTAGTGTATCAATCTTCGATTCTTTTCTTACGATTGCACCACTGGAACTTCCCGCTGTAAAACCAGTATGTATCAGCTTATACTTTTCGCTGAACATAAAAACAAATTGTTCCAAAAGATATATATTCCACGTAACTCCGACATATGGAAAGCTGCTGAAATCGTCAACATCTTTCAGCGGAATATACTCTCCTGTGCAATACTGTCCGATCGCTTCATCTGTCTTTGCAACATCAAAAGAAATTGTATGGAGCGATACAAAATCATTCTGACTAATACGCAGTGCATTTTCATACACTTTGTCAAAATTTATCACCGCATCCAGTTCACTTCTTAAAAGATTCAACTCACCTATTGTAAAGTGATCGCGCGTTTTGGCAAAATTCGCATATATATCAGATGTTTTGAGTATCACGCCATGCGGACAGATGACATTTTTACTGAATGTAAAACGATCACGGAAGTAATATGCCATCGCATCCCGGAAACCGTTCGGGGAAATTTCTCCGTAACGTTCTATAATATCAGGATACTGTGCCCGCACTTCAGCATACATCTCACTGCTAGTCTCAAATTGTTGCGTATCAATAGCGTGTTGAATAATACGTGCAATATGCTCCAGTTCCGTATCATCTAAATCAATCGCACTCACATGAAAATAAGACTCTCCTCGTTTATTGCAAATGATTTCTGCACTTGATTTCAGATTGCTTTCGATTAAATCCTTCGGTAAATGCGGAAGCTCCTGACATATTTGCTCTATCGTAACTGGGGCGTCCTTTTTCTGGCACAAAAACTCAATAATTTCATCCAATGGTGCAACACGCACGTTTTTATCCTTTGCCAGATATAAACGATTGATAACATATCCTCCATCATTAATATGCTTCAAATATGTTTTTAGCATGTCTGATGTGTAAATTTTTTCTCCCAAAAAATCATCCGAAAACCATTCGAACAATGCTGTATAGTATATTGCACTTTTACCTTTCGCAAAAGTCGTTCTGATATACTGTAATAATTTTTGTTTTTTATCTTCACTCAGCATCGTATCAAGCAAATACAATCTATCTTCATGTTGAACTGTTATCTTTCTGATCTCATCAAGAAGTTCTTCGTTAGAAATTTCCAATTCTTTTCCATATGCATTAGCATATTGTTTTTTAAATTGTTTCAATGCTATTCCAGAGTTCACACGAAATCCCTTTGAAAATCTCTGTTTCAGTACAGAATAGTAAACATTATTGCTTAAATCAAACGATTTGTCCTGTACTTTCGGTTCGCTATGTAACGAAAACTCTATTTGCTCAGATACCGAAACAACAGTATCCTGTTTTATTATATCATTTCGTGGCCCCGATGTCACTGATGAATTGTTTTGATATTCTCCCATAAAATTTTTATGTTTCGTAAGTTCATCATCAAGTCTATTTTTTTGCTGCCGATTACTTCTTGACAAACCTGTATTTTCCTGAAGTCCATTTATCAGATTCTCTATTTCTTTACACACTTCTCCAACATGTGTTGATAACATATCTTCGTCCGACTTTTCTAATTTTTCCGTAACATCATCTGGAAGTTGAGAGAAAATCGGCTCTGTAATCACGCTTCTTGTCCACCATGCATCTTTCCCTTTTGTTGCGTGGCCACCTTTTTTCATAAAAACGCATTTTGCACCATTCTTTTGAAATTGTGCAATTGTGTCTTTTAGTTCTAAACCGCCAATGATCCAAAGCGCTCCCCCTTTTTTCCTATTATCTATATACGGAATATTATGAAGTTCCAAATAATCCGTCATAACATCCGTCTTTTGTATGGAATCCATCACTTTAGTTGAAACTATTACGTTATCATCACCGTTAGAATGTTCCTGTGATTTTTCCGTAAACTTCAAATCTCTAGACTGTTCCGTTCTCTCTTTCCCTGTTAGATCATCTTCTTCAATCGATTCTTTCTTTGCTGCCGTAGCTTCTTTACTCCGGACATTACCATCAGTCATCTGAGTCTCACAATAGTTGCAATACTTCCGAAATGGAGATCCAAATCGACGCTGTTGATATCTAGTGCACTTCGTACCCATTGCTTCTCTCAGTTTTAATAATTCATTCTCTGTAATAATTTGAAAGATACTTTTGCCGATAATTCCTTCTTCATTCAAAATTTCGCCAAAACTATTCAATGTTGAAACGTATCCCTTTGCAGAACTCTCCTTAAATCCTTGGGATAATAGCCACTTATAAAATACTTCCTGATTTGACAATTTTTCGTTGCTTTTCTCAATTGCTTGATAAGCACTCGTTATTTTTGACTGTGTTCTATCGAATATTTTTATTCCGTCTGATTCATGAGACTCTAAAATCTTCTTTTGGCTGTATTCTCCAGAAATCAAGATCTTGATTTCTGACAGATCTACAGAACATATCTCAGAAATCTTTTTCATATGAGATATGATATTTGTAGGAGCATGTAGTCTTTCAAAATAGATCGTATTATCACCATATGACCCTATCTTTACAGGATCTGTCATTCTATAGAAATGATTTGTATCTGCTAAATCAATGTTCCCTCTTCCAGAAAAACTACTATTTACATATTTTATGAAATGGGAAAAATATTTTTTGAACATTATCTTACAAAAAACAGTATACAACTCTTTCCAATTTTTGCATTCATAGTCGTTTCCTAATATATTAATAGATACTGGTTTCGAACTCATTGTAAAAATAGTCGAGTTGACTTCATCTAATTTAAAAGATTGAGTTCCTATTATTAGAATTCGTACTGGTTCAATCCTTTTCGAATCCACTCCGTTTTCTAATTCAATAGGAATCTCTTTCACACCTTTCGGCGCAGTATATGTGGTCAATGAAATTATCTTTTCATCATGTCGTTTTTTCTCCAAAACTCTTTCAATAAGAGAAGAAGTTGTCTGTAATCCTGATTGCCCATTCGTGCAATAATACTCTACAGATGCAAGAAATGTTGTAACAGATCTTATACTTCTAAAATCTTCCGGAACTCTATAGTCTTTTTCCGCTCTACGACGAAGTTCTTTTGACAATATTTTGATGGCATCAAACCGCTTTATCTTCCCAGCCTGAATAGCATAAAACGTATCAATTAACAACTCGACCTCATCTTCATGCCAAATAATAGAACGTATAGGCTTTTCTTTTTCTGCTGCCTCTCCCTCTTCCTCCACGATTTGAGCTTTCATTACGCATTTCTTTTCTTCTTCAATACATGTTTCTTTTGCACGTCTTTTTTCCTCTGCAATATGGACTTCTTCTGTGATACGTGCTTTCTCTACCAATTTCTGTTCAATTATCGCCTGGAGAAATTCACGATAATTTTTCATGCCTATTTCTATCTGCGGATAAATTTTTCTATTATAAAAGCGAAAAAATCTATTTTTAGAAATAGCAAGCATAGCACTAGAAATCTCATTCGGCTGTTCAATTTCATAAAGTCTGCAAGATATATAGTGTTTCTTCAACATTGTTGCTTCCGATCGCTCCAAAGCATAAATGATGTCATTAGCTTTTCTTTCCGAAAACTTATCAGATAAATAATCTATAAATTTATTTTTTCTCTCTGCATCTGTCATTCAATATCATTCCTCAATCATTTTCCAAACATTTATATTTTCTGCGCACAAAATCTTAATTTTAAATAATCGGGTTAATTACAAAATCAAGTTGTTTTATAACATTTATTAAAGAGGGGCAATCACTATAAACTAGCATCATTATATTGCAGCATTGCCAAAGTTCAAGAGTGACTACGCGCCTTCAAGAAAAGGAATCATCTGAAGCATTGAAATAGCAATGATGATCCAATAGAGCATTATCAGAGCATTGGATCTACCACAAAAATCAGTGTAGCATTCTAATTGTTTCCATTCCCATAAACCACACAAACTGTTTTCCTGTGATGCATTTGTTTTTGGATTGCTGATCAGATCAGAGAGCGTAATTGATGCCTGTACTAGCTGTGCAAAATGCCACAGTTTGTTTCCAAGCAGTGAGCCGTTCTATACCCATATCTAACAGACAGATTGAGATCATATGATCTACCAAAGGAAAGAAAGCAAAAGTACTCTCTGTCTTCCAAGCACACTACCAAAATTTTTATTCATGTAGGTGTCCAACTTACTCTTTCAACTTTCATTATATATTTATTATACCATGTTCTAAATCAATTTCCTATCCATGTTTATTATCCATGTTTCCCCCTCTTTCAAATAATGCCCTGCAATCACCCCAATCCTCCCATGCCCCAGCGCATTAGAAGCAATCCGCATTGCCGCTCTGTCAAACACTTCTCCTTTCCGGTCTCCGCGGCAGTAATACTTTTCTTTTGCGGTCAGTTGTTCCAATGGTCTCGCATGTTGCTGGTAAATCGCCGTTGCATAGTCGCGCCGATAGCTGTGAATATCCGCACCGGACGGAACTTTTTCAAATACTTTTCCGTCTCCGGCTCGTCTGCACAAGCAGATAACCAAATCTTTATCACCGATAATCGGCGCATAGCGTTCCCGTCCGCCCTTGCTGCCGCTCGTGATATGCAGATAATAGCCGGAACGATCCTGATACAAGGCCGTTCCGCGCAACGCTTTGAGTTCTGTGCGCCGCAGACCTGTCGCACGGCAAAAGGCAATCAATTCCGCATGATTGCTCTCACTAAAATGTCGGTCTCGCTTGACCGTGTTCCGGCTGCGCGTAATGTCTTTTCTTTGCCTAGCCGCAGTGTGAATATTCAATTCTTCCAATGTGCAGCCGTACAATTTCACCAGCGCGCTGGCTTCCATTTTTTGCGTGTACACAGACAGATGTTCTCTCGTTTTCATCCATTCGGAAGCATACGCCTTGCACTGCTCGATTGTCTTGCACCCGTGATTTTCCTTGCACCATTTCACAAAATAGCAGCAATGCTTGAGATACGAATGATAGGTTTCCCAGCTGTAAATGTAGTTCTGAGAAATACCGGAAAGTTTATCCGGTTTCTTTTTTCTTCCAATTTGCAGTTTTGCGTCCAAAGTGTCCTGCACCTGTTTTACCAGTGAACCACGGTTCGGCTTATTTTTATGTCCCATAGTTTTTGTCCTTTTTCATCGTGAAATTGTGAATACCTGTGTTGAAGCGAAGCATTGCACTCTTATTGTTTTCCGATTGTTATGCACCAATCGTCTGATTTTTCATCCGATCTGAACAGCTCAACCCAAATGGGGAGCACGATTTCAGTCATCTGAAAATTTTGTTTTTCCGATATCCCCGTTTACTCGTACACGATTGTGTCCGCGTAACCGGATATCGGATCTTCTGCTGCTCTTTGCTGTTCGACATATTTTTAATGTCTGTCAGCTGGTCAATCAGCTTGCCTTGCCACACGCTTCTATGCAGCTATTCTGTATCCACATAAAAACAGGAGGGCCATCCTATGATCCTCCTGTTCCATCTTTCATTCCAAATATGTGAGAATAAAGATTTGAAATTATAAAAAAGAGAGAAACTTTCCAGCAGCTTATACTGGATAGTTTCTCTCTTTTTGTCTGTTTTTCAAACTATTTTAGAACGTTCATTTTTTGCTTAGGTAATCTGCATGTTCTAAATCTGCAAATACGCATTGTTAATTATTTCGTTTTCTTTACCCGCACAAAATAAATATGTCCGCGTCGAATCGCCTTTTCTAAATCTCCATAGCAATCGCAGATATTCCGCTTAATCAACTGATAATTTCTCAGTTTTACTCCGCAAGCAGCCAACGCCGCTTCTTTTTCTTTGGGCATTCCTTTATATTTTTCTTCAATCTCTAAAATCGTTGCAATCTTCAACTGTTTTGTTGTCGCTCTCGCACCTGCTCCGCGCGTCATTTTGTCCCAGATCTTTTCTTCTTTTCCTCTCAGCTTATACGCCATCTCACCGGAAATGCTGTCCGTCTGAGTCATAGAAATTCCGCACCGTTTGAGCACTTCTTTTAATAACTGAATCTCCTCTTGCTTTTCCCAATCGTGTTTAGAGCATTCAATTCTAATTTTTAAGTTCATCTCATCATCCTTTACATGTAATATTTAATTCTTTCGTTCTTTTCATTCTTGCACTCAGTATAAAATATTTTCTCAACTTTTTCAAGCATAAACAAAGAAAGTATAAAATATTTCTTTGTTTTTCGTTATTTTTAAGCCTTTAATTTTAATCTGTTCATTCTCTCATATTGGCAGCATTCCAAAAAGGAAGGAGGATATACACCATGAACATGCATCAAGAAGTCTACACCGTTCAAGAGCTGGCTGAGTTGCTGCATATCGGGCGGAATGCTGCTTATGATCTGGTAAAGTCTGGAAATATTCGCAGCATCCGTATCGGCAAGAGCATCCGCATTCCACGCTCTGCGTTGGAAAAGTTTTTAAATTCTTAACTTGCTGCAGCAGACAATCCGTGCTATACTTGCCTCACACCAGGAAAATGCTCCGATAAAACAAAGGAGGCTTGTATGGCACGGATGAATCACTCATCCAAGGAGCATCTTGTCAATATGAAATCTACAAAACACGGAAATAAATTCCGCATTACATATCGGTGCCCAAACTATCCGGATCTGATTCATGAATCTTTTGACACAGAGGAAGAAGCCAATCTGCGGATTGCGCAAATCTTGTTGGAAAAGAAAAACAACAAACTGCTTCCGCCTGCTTCTGTTGTTGATCCAGATGCCAATCATGCATTGGCTCAGGAAACCATGACTGTTTCTCAGCTGTTGGACGAATACGTCAATCTGTACGGATTAAATCATTGGTCGGAGAGTACGCTTTCCTCTACTATGCACCGAATCACACACTATATCAACCCGTATATTGGTGCTATCCCAATTAAATCTCTCACAACCCATCGGCTGGAACGCTTTTATAGAAAGCTTCTGCGAGAGCCTGCTGTGTGTCCCAAAGGCAAAGAACATTTGCAGACAACAATCGCTCCCAGCGTTGTAGAAAAAGTACACGGCACGATCCGCAGTGCACTGAATCAAGCCATTCGCTGGGATTACTTAAAAGGTCCGAATCCCGCTATGACTGTGGAACTGCCCAAGTACAAAAGAGAGAAACGAGCTGTCTGGGATGATGCAGAAGCGCGATATGCCTTAGATGTATGCACCGATCCGATTTTAAAGCTGTGTATGCTACTCGCTCTTGGCTGTTCCATGCGTATCGGAGAAATCTTAGGTCTGACATGGGATTGTGTACACATCACGCCAGGATTGATGCAGAACGACAATGCCTATCTCCGCGTAGAAAAAGAACTGCGCCGTTGCACCAATCTCAGTTTAGAAAAGCTTCGGGAACAAGGACGAGATGATGTCTACTTTACCTTTCCGCTCTGGAAGAAGAAATCACCGTCTACTACGACACTTGTTCTCAAGACGCCTAAGACCGAAAGCAGTGTCCGCACGATTTATCTACCGCCTACTGTCATTCACGCACTGCGGCAGGCATGGGAGCATCAAATGGCATTAAAGAATGAAATCGGCTCTGTGTATCAAGATTTCAATCTGGTCGTTGCGCGGGACAACGGACGGCCATTTGAAGAACACAACATCAGTGAAAAACTGAAAGCACTCATTCAAACAAACAATCTCCGGCCGGTTGTCTTTCACAGTCTGCGTCACAGCAGCACCAGCGTGAAACTCAAAATCAGTGGCGGTGACATCAAGGCAGTGCAAGGCGACACTGGACATGCGCAAGCGAACATGGTCACGGATGTATATAGCCATATCATGGATAGCAGCCGCAAGCATCTGGCACAGCAAATGGAAGCACAGTTCTTCCTAACATCCCCAGAAAGCAAAAAAGCAGCCGCCCAACTGCCCATGGATTCTTCCACGAAACAGCTGATTCAGCTGCTAAAAAGTTCGCCGGAGATCGCAGATCCACTTCTGCAAATGTCTCACATTTTGAAAGGCAACAAATAGGAATTACTCCTGTTTGTTCCCAAATGTTCCCACGAACAAAACCTCATTTATTAAGTGGCTTCAAAAGTACTAAAAAAGCCTGATTTCTTGCGAAATCAGGCTTCTAATGGAGCTGCTAGGCAGATTTGAACTGCCGACCTCATCCTTACCAAGGATGCGCTCTACCGACTGAGCTATAGCAGCAAATGAAGATATCTTTCAATCTTCATGCTTATGGCGACCCGGATCGGGCTCGAACCGACGACCTCCAGCGTGACAGGCTGGCGTTCTAACCAACTGAACTACCGGGCCATATGGCAGGGGCAGAAGGGATCGAACCCTCGGCACGCGGTTTTGGAGACCGCTGCTCTACCAGCTGAGCTATACCCCTATACTGCTTTTTTGTTTTTGACACGTTTGGCTTTTTTGTTGGTGGGCCTTCGGGGACTCGAACCCGGGACCGACCGGTTATGAGCCGGTTGCTCTAACCAACTGAGCTAAAGGCCCATATACTCAAACTTGTCTTGATATAAGTTTCGCCGTCACATATTTCTATATGACGGCGAACCATGTTTTGGCTCCTCAAGTTGGACTCGAACCAACGACCCTCTGATTAACAGTCAGATGCTCTACCGACTGAGCTATTGAGGAATATTGAAGCGATCTGAGTTTTCTTCAGATCGCTTTGTGTAGGCATCGTCCTATCTTCCCGGGCCGTCACCAGCCAAGTATTGTCAGCGTAAATGAGCTTAACTACCGTGTTCGGAATGGGAACGGGTGTACCCTCATCACAATTAACAC
>NZ_JAHLQI010000011.1 GCF_018918345.1 Butyricicoccus intestinisimiae | reverse complement strand
CTGTTATTTCTATACCGGTTTTACAGCGCCCGGTTCTCTTTCTGAGTATAAACTTCAAAAGAATTTCAGGTTTGTAATTCGTTCAAGTTACGTTGTTTAATTTACAAGGTACAATGTTTTTTGCCACTCAATCGAGCAGCTTGTTTATTTTACATCATTTTCAGAGGTTTGTCAAGAACTTTTTTCATTTCTTTTTTCAAACATATTTCGATGTGTTTCAACCGATTTCTCGGCTGCAACTCAATCAGTTTAGCACGTTTTCGCCATCCTGTCAAGCACTTTTTTCTTCCGATCATTGCTTTTCATTCATTTGACGTTCGCGCTCTCATCGAGTGCCTGAATATAATACCATGCCATTCCGCATCTGTCAACACTTTTTTCCAATTTTCTAAAATATTTTGACCTGTGCACTTCCTTGTGCTATAATGTGGTTCAAAACTAGACTGCAAAAGGAGGATTTCTATGCCTATTATCGTAGAAAACAGTTTACCTGCCTGCGCGGTGCTGGAAAGCGAAAACATCTTTGTCATGACGCACCATCGCGCGACCACCCAGCATATCCGCCCGCTCCGCATTGCGATCCTCAATCTCATGCCGACCAAAATCGTTACGGAAACACAGATTCTCCGCTGTCTTTCCAACACGCCGATCCAGATTGAGATCGACTTGATTCAGACAGCAACCCATAAATCGACGAACACACCGGAAGATCATCTGCTCAAATTTTACCAGACCTTTGATGATATTAAAGACCAGTATTATGACGGCTTTATCATCACCGGTGCTCCAGTCGAAAAAATGGATTTTGAAGAAGTCGATTACTGGCCGGAGCTGGTTGAGATTATGGAATGGACAAAAACCCATGTACATTCTACACTGCATATTTGTTGGGGCGCACAAGCCGGCTTATATTATCATTATGGTATTCAAAAGCATCTGCTTCCGAAAAAGCTTGCCGGTATCTACAAGCATCACATTATGCCGAACCGCACCAACGAAAGCTTGCTGCGCGGCTTTGACGATGTATTCAAAGCACCGCATTCCCGCTACACCACGGTTCTTTCGGAAGATATTTTGTGCAACCACAATTTGATTTTGCTCGCAGAGTCTTATGAAGCCGGTCCGTATCTGATTGCTGCAAAAAACGGCCGTCAATTATTTGTCACCGGCCACAGTGAATACGACAAGGAGACGTTGGCAAAGGAATATTTCCGCGATTTGCACAAGGGTATTCATCCTGACATTCCGGAAAATTACTTTGACGGAGACGATCCGCACAACGAGCCACGTCTGTCGTGGCGTTCGCACTCCACACTGCTGTTTACAAACTGGCTGAATTACTATGTGTACCAGTCGACCCCATACGAGTTGAACTCGTTAATCTAAGTTTATATGCAAAAAAACGCTGAGAAGGCAACGGCTTCTCAGCGTTTTTTGTTTGCTCAGATATAAAATCCGCCGTTGACTCCCAGTACTTGTCCCGTCACGAATCGTGACTGTTCCGATGCCAGCCAATAAATTGCTTCTGCGACATCTTCCGGCGCGCCATTTTTTCCGAGCGGGGTTTCCTCTGCAAGCTCCTGCATCACTTCTTCGCCGTGCATGCGGTTCATATCAGTATCAATGACACCCGGCGCCACACAGTTGACGCGGACGCCGGACAATCCGAGCTCCTTGGCAAGTGCTTTTGTCATGCCAATCACCGCCGCTTTGGATGCCGAATAATGTACTTCACACGAGCCGCCCGTTTGTCCCCAAATCGAAGATACTGTGACAATGCTTCCTTTCTGCTGCGACAGCAGCATCGGCAAGGCGGCGTGCACAACACGATATACCCCCTTGGTATTTACGTCAAACATATCGTCCCAATCGCGCTCTGTAATATCCGAAAACAGCTTTTGCTGCGCAATGCCCGCGTTGCACACAACGGCATCCGGTGTGCCATATGCCATCTGCGCCAGCTTAACCATGCGCTGTACCGCATCGGAATCGCGCAAATCCGCCGGAATACACTGGCAGGAACCTCCCATATTCGCGATTTCCTGTTCCAATTGCTGTGCTGCCTGCTGCGATTTTGCATAGCTGCCGGTTACGCACCAGCCCATCTGCGCAAATTTCAGCGCACACGCGCGTCCAATGCCGCGCGTTGCGCCGGTAATAATCACTGATTTTTGCATGTTGTATCCCTTTCTCAAACAAAAAGAGGGGCGGAGAATCCGTCCCTCTTCGATGGTATCTATGTACGGAAAAACTCAGATCGAAATCGTCTGTGCAACCTCATACAGCTCCTGATTCAGATCCTTGCTCATGTTCAGACCTTCCTCAATGTCATAATCTGTAATTTCATTGTTGCGTGCGCAAACAACGCGGTTGGACTTTCCTTCCACAAGAATCTTGACAGCATGATATCCCATGCGGCTCGCCATAACGCGGTCGCGAACCGTTGGAGAGCCGCCGCGCTGTACATGACCCAGAATGGTCACACGCGCGTCAATGCCGGTTGCCGTGTGAATTCTATCCGCAACGTCCTGTGCATTGCCGACACCCTCTGCCACAATGATAATATGATGCTTTCTGCCGCGAATACGATTGGCACGCATCTTCTTGACAATAGATTCCTCAAAGTCCAGCTCGCGCTCCGGCAGCAAAATGGCTGTTGCACCGCAGGCAACACCGACATCCAGCGCCAGATGACCTGCACGGCGTCCCATTACTTCTACAACAGAACAGCGTTCATGAGACTGCATGGTATCGCGCAGCTTATCCACTGCCTGAATGGCTGTATTGCAGGCAGAATCAAAGCCAATGGTATAATCCGAGCATACAATATCGTTATCAATGGTGCCCGGCACGCCAATCGCCGGAATGCCCTTGCGGGACAGTGCCTGTGCACCGCGGAAGCTGCCGTCACCGCCGCATACAATCAGACCGTCCAGTCCCATGTACTGCGCATTGTCTGCAGCCTGCTGCAGGCCTTCTTCCGTCAGCATTTCCAGACAACGTGCGGTATACAGCATGGTACCGCCCTTCGAGATGATGCCGTCAACGCTTCGCGCACCCAACTCAACAATGTCGCCGTTAATCAGTCCTCGGTATCCGCGGCGAATGCCGAGGCAGGAAATGCCATACGCTGCCGTCGTACGAACAACCGCACGGACAACTGCATTCATGCCCGGTGCGTCGCCGCCACTCGTCAGAACGCCAATTCTTTTGATCTGCTTTGCCATGATGTGTTTCCTCCGATCCTGCTCTTTGCCCCGAATGCCTTCCCGTATTTCAGCGCAAAGAGTTTTTCAGCTTGATAAAATGAAATGATGTATGCATGTATGTTTCCATTTCACAGATCCGGATGTTTCCCATTCTCCATCGGATCTTCACTTCATTATAACATTTTCTTCACCAAGAATAAACCTTAATTTGTCTAGGAAAAGTAAATTGTTGTACACCCACATGGATGGGGCTGCTCGCAGCGTCTTTCGCGTATCCGCACAGAACAAATACACCGGCAAATCGCCGCGATATTGACCGAGCAAAGCCTTGACTTCCGGCAATTTCGGGTCATCCATGCTGCTGATGCGCAGATATAATTTATGCCGACAGCTGCCGGGCGCTGCACTTCCCTGCCGTGGTGCCTGCCTCGGAGCTTCTCTGCGTCTGGAAGAGCCACGTTCCTGCAAGGCTTCCCGCGCACGCTCCAAATACTGCTCTTCCAGCGGGTACACCGCAGACGGCAAGATCTTCGGTGCTTCATCCTCTCGCGCATCAATGCGTCCGGCAATCCACACTGCTTTATCTTCACGCAGCCAATCGCCCGCCTGCTGGAGCACAGAAGAAAACGCAATCAACTCTACAGAGCCCGTCAAATCTTCCGCTGTGACATACGCCATCATGCTGTTGTTTTTGGTTGTTTTCATGCGCACCGCTGTGATAACTGCCGCGAGAACCACGTGCATCCCATCGCGATACTTGGGCGGTTCGACACGCTGCCGATCGCTCGACAAATCTTCTGTAATCGCACGAACCGTTGCGCAATCCGCCCTTGCAATGAGATCTCTGTAATCATCCAGCGGATGACCGGACAGATACAGTCCCGTGGTTTCTTTCTCCATCGAGAGCAAGTCCCGCTTGGGCAGCTCCGGCACGTTCGGGATATGAATGTTCTCTTTTTTCTCCTCTTCGCCCAGGCCAAACAAATCTATTTGTCCGGCAATATTTTTCTTTGTCGCGCTGGCAACATCGTTGAGCACCGCGTCATATATCTGCAGCAGCTGGCTTCTGCGGTATCCCAGCGAATCAAATGCACCGGATTTCACCAATCCTTCCAGCGCACGGCGATTGAGTTCCTTTGGATACATGCGGTCGCAAAAATCCTCAAACGATGCAAACGCACCGTTGTGCGCGCGTTCTTCCTCCATCTCTTTGAGGAATCCGCGTCCGACATTGCGAATTGCCGCCAAACCAAACCGGATATTGCCATCGGAAACCGTGAAGCCCTCACAGGACGTATTGACATCCGGCGGCAGCACACGGATTCCCATACCGCGCGCCGCACCGATATACTCCGACACCTTTGGCGATGCGTCCAGCACGCTGGTCAGCAGGGCCGCCATATATTCCTGCGGATAATGGCATTTCATATACGCCGTCTGATACGATACCACCGCATAGCAAACAGCATGTGCTTTATTAAACGCATAATTGGCAAAGTCCATAATCTCATCAAAAATAGACTCCGCCGTCTGTTCCTCAACGCCGCGCTTGATGGCGCCGTCAATGCCCAATTCCTCGTTGCCGTAGATGAAGTTGGTGCGTTCTTTTGCCAGCTCCTTCATCTTTTTCTTGGACATCGCGCGGCGCACCATATCCGCCTTGCCAAGCGAATATCCCGCCAGCACGCGGAAAACTTCCATAACCTGTTCCTGATAGACCATACAGCCATACGTGACATCCAGAATATCTTTTAACAACGGATGCTTGTATTTTACCTGTGACGGGTCATGCTTGCACGCAATATAGCGCGGAATCGACTGCATCGGACCCGGGCGGTACAGCGCCACAACTGCGGTAATATCTTCAATGGAATGCGGCTTGAGTCCGGTCACAACATTGGTAATGCCCGCACTTTCAAGCTGAAACACACCGGCGGTCTTGCCCTGTGCCAGCATGGCATACGTCGCATCGTCATTCAGAGAAATATCGTCCAGATGAAAATCCGGATGCTCGCGCTGCACCATCTTTTCCGCATCAGACAGCACGGTGAGATTTCGCAGACCCAAAAAGTCCATCTTGAGCAAGCCCAGCTCTTCCAGCGTCGTCATGATGAACTGCGTGACCATATTGCCGTCATTGGCGGCGAGCGGCACATAATGATCGACCGGTTCATTCGTGATGACAACGCCGGCCGCGTGCGTGGACGCGTGACGCGGCATTCCCTCCAAACTGCGTGCCGTGTCGATGAGCTTATGAATGGTTTCATTGCTCTCATACATCTGCCGCAGCTGTTCGGACGCCGCGAGAGCCTTGTCAATGGTAATATGCAGCTCGGTCGGAATCAGTTTTGCCACCACATCGACGTCACCATACGGGATATTGAGGGCGCGGCCGACATCTCGAATCGCGTTGCGCGCCGCCATCGTGCCGAACGTCACAATCTGTGCGACATGATCCGCGCCATACTTGCGCGTCACGTAATCAATCACTTCCTGCCGGCGTTCATAGCAAAAATCCACGTCGATATCCGGCATGCTGACGCGTTCCGGATTCAAGAAGCGTTCAAAATACAGCGAATACTGAATCGGGTCAAGCGTGGTAATATCCAAACAGTAGGCAACCATAGAGCCTGCCGCCGAGCCTCTGCCCGGACCGACCGGAATGCCATGTGTCTTGGCATAGTGAATAAAATCCCATACAATCAAGAAATAATCGACAAAGCCCATGCGCTGAATCATATCCAGCTCATACTGCAAACGCTCGCGCTTTTCCGTGTCATTTGGATCATAGCGGCGGTCAAAGCCTTCCATGCACAGCTTGTGCAGATATTCCTCCGCGGTGTATCCCTCCGGCACGTCAAATGACGGCAAGTGATATTGTCCGAACGTAAAATCCAGATTGCACTTGTCCACAATTTCCATCGTGTTGGAAATCGCTTCGGGATGCTTTGGAAACAGCGCCGCCATTTCCTCCTCGGATTTTAGATAAAACTCCTCGGTTTCAAACCGCATGCGATCAATATCATCGACGGTTTTTCCGGTCTGAATGCACATGAGGACATCCTGCATATGTGCGTCCTCTTTGCGCGTATAGTGCGCATCGTTGGTCGCTACAAGCGGGATGCCGGTCTCCTCCGCAATGCGCATGACGCCGCGGCACACATCATCATCCTCTGTCAGATGATGATCCTGAATTTCCAGATAATAATCCTCACCAAACAGCGCACGGTATGCCAAAGCCGTCTGCTTTGCCCCTTCATAGTTTTGCTGCAAAATCTTGGAAGCCACTTCACCTGCCAAGCAGGCGGACATGGCAATCAAACCTTCATGATACTGTTCAAGCAGCTGCCAATCAATGCGCGGTTTGTTATAAAAGCCCTCTGCAAAAGACAAGCTGACCATGTGAATGAGATTGCGATAGCCTTCTTCGTTTTTGCACAGCAAAATCAAGTGATAGGGATTGCTGTCCAGCGTGTGATCTTTGTCAAACCGCGTCCGACGCGCCACATACACCTCACAGCCGATCACCGGCTTGATGCCTGCCGCTTTTGCCGCGCGGTAAAAATCAATGACGCCATACATCACACCGTGATCGGTAATGGCAATGGCGTCCTGTCCGAGCTCCTTCACATGCTCCATCATATTGCCGATGCGGCACGCGCCGTCCAGCAGACTGAATTCGGTATGTACATGTAAATGTGCAAAGCTCATGTGTGTTCCTCCTGTACTGCCGCCTTTGCCATCGCCACAATGCGTTTGAGGCGATGACTCATGCCCGGTTTGGACAGCGGCGGCTGTGATTGGGCGGCCAATTCCGTCAGGCTCATTTCCGGATGCTCCAGCCGCAGGCGAATGGTCGCATGCATGGCATCCGGAAAGATTTCCCATCCGCCCTTGTTCAGTGCCTGATGAATGACGGCAATTTGCTCCGCCGCCGCATTGGATGCCTTGATTAGATTCGCCGTTTCGCAATTGACGCGGCGGTTGACTTTATTGCGCAGTTGTTTTTCCACTTTTGCCTGCATCAGCTCCATGGCGGCGTGCTGTGCGCCAATCAGCGTCAAAAAGTCCTCCGCTCCCGCTTCATCCTTCCAATACAGCAGCGAGACCGTCTTGCGCATGGCAAATTTGGGATTCACATTCATATCCAGCAGCAAGCTCATCACTTCGCGGCACAGCGCATGGTGCGACGTCGCCAACTCCAGATGGATTTTCTTGTCCGGTCCTGCGACCGTTCCCGCCGCCAGAAAAACGCCGCGCAAAAATGCAGCGCGGCAGCAATCATCCTCAATGATATTGCGATTGAGGTGATAGGTCATGTGATACTGCCAGTCATAGCCGAGCTTGGAAAAAATCCGTCTCAATTGTTTTTCTTCGGTAATTTTCAGCGTCACGCGCCCGCCTGCTCCTTTTTCCTGTGACTGGATGGACGCGCTGAACGCCCGCGTGAGCAACGGCGGCACACGCTTTGCCAGCGCTTCATTCGCCGTCACAACGGCAATCTCCGTATGCGAAAACGTGTGCGCAAACAGCAGCAGCCCATAGGCCTCCGCCACCGCACAGCAATCCCGACTGACCGGAATTGCGCACAATTCTGTTTTTGTCTGCGCCGAAAACGACATGCGCAATCCTCCTTAAATCTTTCCCGGTTCGGTCTCCCGCGCCAGCACGTCATAGGCGCCGTAAATGCCTTCGCGCACACAACAGCGGCCAAATACATTGACAACCGCCTGCGCCAGCAAAGCCGGATCATGCCGCGCCAGCTGGCTGCCGCCCGCGATGAGCGGAAATCCGTACATCTCCACGCCCGCCTCGCGGAATCGCTGCATATCCATCTCCACCGGCTCTGCATCCTCGGTTTTATACCGCGCCTGAATCGGGTCCGGCACTGGTGCGGTATTATAAATACACGCGTCTACCAAATGCGGCGCACTGTGCTGCAGCAGCGCATGCAGATGGTCAAACGCCGTGTAGCCTTCGGTCTCTCCATCCTGCGTCATGATATTGAGCACATAAATTTTCGGCGCCTTGCTCTTTTCCAGCGCCTGCACAATGCCATCCACCAACAAATTTGGAATGATGCTGGTATACAGGCTGCCCGGACCGAGAATAATCATGTCTGCCGACAAAATCGCGTCAATGGCATGCGGCAGTGCCTTCGGCTTTTGCGGTTCCAGCCGCACCTGATGAATGCGGCAGTTTTGCTGCTTTTTCTTCGCGGCAATCTTGGACTCGCCCACAACGCTGGCGCCATTTTCGAAATCCGCCACCAAATCCACATTGGCATTGGTCACGGGAAGCACCTTGCCTGTGACGGCAAGTACCTCGTTCATGCGCGTCACCGCTTCTTCAAACGAGCCGGTGATGCCGTTGAGAGCAGCGAGAAACAGATTGCCAAACGATTGTCCCTTATTGATTCCCTCCGGAAAGCGATAGTTCATCAGCTCCATCATGGTCGGCTCGGTATTGGCAAGCGCCGTGATGCAGTTGCGAATATCTCCCGGCGGCAGCATGCCCAGATCCTCGCGCAGCACGCCGCTGCCGCCGCCGTCGTCAGACACCGATACAATTGCTGTGATATTTTCCGTATATGTTTTGAGTCCGCGCAGCATCGTGGACAGTCCTGTGCCGCCGCCAATGACGACGATTCTCGGACCCAAACTGCGCGCGGAACGAACGCTCTGCTGATTTTGCCGCTTGCGCAGACCGCATTTTCTCGCGGTGCGCAGCGCGCGAAGATACAGCTTTTGATAAAATGGTCTTGCCATTTTTTACCCCTTCTGACTATCTCTGTGGGTTGCTGTGGTCATCACCTTGTTGTCCAACAGGTGCTGATTGACCGCCTCGGCAATGGCTACCGAGCGATGGCGTCCGCCGGTGCAGCCGATGCCGATGGTCAGCACAGCTTTGCCCTCTTTGGTATACTGCGGAATCAAGAAATCAAGCAGCGGGAACAGATAATCCAAATAGCGATCCGCCGTGCCGTCGCAGAATACATAGTTTCTGACGCCGGGATCCTGACCATTCTTTTCGCGCAGACTGATTTCATAATACGGATTCGGTAAAAACCGCACATCAAACACCAAATCTGCATCCGCCGGAATGCCGTACTTAAAGCCGAACGAAACGACGTTGACGCGCAGCAGTCCGCCTTCTTTTCTCCCCGTAACCAGAGAAATAATGGTCTCACGCAGCTGAGAAACCTCCAAGCGCGTGGTATCTACAACAAAGTCCGCCCGCATCCGCACAGAGGACAGCAGTTCCCTCTCGCGCTCAATGGCGTCTACCATCGTCACGCCGTCCACCATCAGCGGATGCTTGCGGCGCGTCGCCTTGTACCGATTGATTAAAATCGGCGTAGAGGTTTCCAGATAGATAATCTTGTATTCACATCCGATGTTCTTGATTTGATCGCAGGCGGCCTGCAAGTGCGCAATATCCTTTCCGGCGCGCACATCAACAGCCAGCGCGACGCGCTCATATTTTCCGCCGGTCGCCGCCATACAAATTTCGGCAAACGCCGGAATCAGCGCTACCGGCATATTGTCCACGCAGTAATAACCCAGATCTTCCAGAGTTGCCATTGCTCTCGATTTTCCTGATCCGGACATACCGGAAATGATATAAAAATTCATGCTCTTGCAGTCCTTTCTACTTGATTTGTCGTTTTTTACAGCAATCTGACCTCCGGCTCCAGTTCTACGCCGAACTGACGCCGCACTTCCTCTCGCACATGGTCAATCAGCGCGAGAACGTCCGCACAGGTCGCGCCGCCGCGATTGATGACAAAGCCGGCATGTTTTTCCGACACTTGTGCTCCGCCGACGGTATATCCCATCAGTCCGGCGTCCTGAATCAGCTTGCCGGCAAAATATCCCTCCGGACGCTTGAATGTGCTGCCTGCACTCGGATAATTGAGCGGCTGCTTATCGCGTCTGCGCTGGGAAAAGTCGTCCATCTTCGCTTTGATTTCCGCCGGATCGCCAATTTTCAGCTGCATATCGGCGGACAGTGCCACCCACTGCGGATGGTCTTTGTACGCACTCGTGCGGTAGCCGAAGGCGTGCTGTTTTCCGGTCAGCGTGCCGATGGTATCGGTCTCTGCGTCATAATAGCGCGAGGACACCACGACATCCGCCATCTGTCCGCCGTACGCACCGGCGTCCATAAACAGCGCACCGCCCAGAGAGCCCGGGATACCGCCCGCAAATTCCAAACCAGTCAGGCTGTTTTTCAGCGCTTCATTGGCGAGCACCGACAGCAGTGCGCCGGTCTGTGCCTGCATTGCGGTTCCCTCCACGTGTACCGCGCCGTATTCCGTGCCAATGCACAGCACGACGCCGCGAATGCCTTCATCGCGCACCAGCACATTGGAACCGTTTCCCAAAACAGTCAGCGGCAGTCCCGCCTGCTTTGCCGCCTTTACAGCGCAGCAGACGGCACGCTCGGTTTTCGGCATAACCAACAGGTCTGCCGGTCCGCCGATGCGAAACGAGGTATGTCGATTCATCGGCTCTTTGGTATAGAATGCCAGCTCATCCGCCGGACATTCGAGTTTTTTCTTGAATTCTTCTATCATAAAAAACACTTCATTCCTTCAATCTCGAAACACATGATTTCTCCATGATTTTCATACGTTTTTATTATATCATGCACAGCGCAAAATCGGAACATAAACCGCACATTTTTTCAGATTTTCCAATCCGCCTCTTGTTTTTCTGTTCGCAGTCGCATACAATAGAAACACACCTGAATTTTTTGCAATGTTTCGGAGGTTTTCGTTTATGATTTATACAGTAAGCGATCTGCACGGTTGTTTGGAGGACTGGCAGACTTTATTGGACACCATTCATTTTTCCGATCAGGACACCATGTTTGTTCTGGGAGACTGCGTTGATCTCGGTCCGGATCCGATTGGTCTGCTGCACGACATGATGGAGCGCCCGAATGTATTTCCGACACTGGGCAATCACGAATTGTCCTTCGTCCGCAGCGTCCAGACGCTCCCGCCGGAGGCAACCGCGGACAATTTCATGGATTATCTGACCGACGATGCCCGCGCGCAGCTTGCCAAGTGGGCAGCGGACGGCGGACAGCGCACCCTCATGCAGTACCTCGCATTGGATGAGGAAGACAGAGAAGCCATCCTCGACTACATCGGCGAGATGACGCTGTACGAGGAGGCTGAGGCGGACGGCGTTTCGTTTGTTCTAACGCACAGCGGCATTACCGGATTTGATCCGGAGCAGCCATTGGATGAGTACTCTCCGGCAGATTTTCTCAACGCAAACCCGACACCCGGCATGGAGTATTTCTCCGACCGCACGGTAATCGTCGGACACACGCCGACCTATCTGCTGCGCGGCGGCAAGGCCGGTCATATTCTCGATGACGGCGGCATTATTTACATTGACTGCGGCGCCGCACACAAGGACATCGGCGGCCGTGTCGGCTGTCTGCGTCTGGATGACTTTGAAGAATTTTACGTCTGATATCTAAGTCTGATATCTAAAACAGAAAAATCCGTTCGGCGGTGCTTACAGCACCTATGCCGAACGGATTTTTATTTGCTTCTCATGCACTCAAGTGTTGTTCTGAATGCCCATAGACTTCATCATGCGCTCATTGAGCTCCTTTGCCGCATTATAGCCCATCGACTTATGACGATGGTTCATGGCAGCAACTTCAATGATAACCGCAAGATTTCGGCCCGGACGCACCGGAATCGTCAGCGACGGAATGCGCAGACCCAAAATATCCGTGTACTGGTTGTCCATGCCAAGGCGGTCATACATCTTGCCCTCTACCCACTGCTCCAGATTGATAATCATATCGACACGTTCGGTTTCTTTAATCGCGCCCATACCAAAGATACGGCGCACATCGACAATACCAATGCCGCGCAGCTCGATAAAGTGACGGATAATCTCCGGCGCACAGCCGACCAGCGTTCGGTCGGATACACGCTTGATTTCAACCGCATCATCGGCGATCAGACGATGACCGCGCTTGACCAGCTCGATGGCGGTCTCGCTCTTGCCGACGCCGCTGTCGCCCAAAATCAGGATGCCTTCGCCGTACAGCTCGACCAATACGCCGTGCAGCGTGATACGCGGCGCAAGGGATACCTTCAGCGATGCCACCAGCGCACTGGTCACGGAGGACGTAAATTCATTGGTGCGGAGCACGGCGACATCATACTTCTTCGCGGCTTCGATCAGCTCCGGAAATACTTCAATGTTTCTTGTGACAATGACGGCCGGAATGCCGGTTGCACATAGCTTCTCAAAAATATCTGTGCGTTTTTCCTCGTCAAACTGTTCTACATACGCATTTTCCGCTTTGCCCATAATCTGCAGGCGCTGCGGCTCAAAATAATCAAAGAAACCGGCAAGCTGCAAACCCGGACGATTGACATCATCGGTTGTGATTTCTATTTTTTCAAATCCTTCCGGTCCATAAATCAATTCAAACTGGAATTCTGTGATTAACTGCCCCAGCGTAACGCTGAATTCTTTCAGTTGCATGACTAGCAGCCCCCTTGTTTTTGATTTTCCTGTATGAACAGTAACAATATTGCTTTTATTATAACGGATTGACCAATTACATGCAAGCCAGCACAGACTTTTTTCTGTCTCTCCGGATTTTTTTGTCTATAACCCTTGCAATTTTGCGAAACGTATGCTATTATAATATCCGTTACTCAAATGATAAAGATAAGGAGGTGCAGGAAAGATGGCAAAGTGTGAAGTTTGCGGCAAGGGCGTAACCTTCGGTATCAAGGTTTCCCATTCTCACAGACGTTCCAACCGTACTTGGAAGCCGAACGTTCGTCGCGTTAAGGCTGTCGTTGCTGGCACTCCGTGCCATATCAATGTTTGCTCTCGGTGCCTCCGCTCCGGCAAGGTTACTCGTGCAATCTAATTGATATAAAACGGTTGATAAAGCTCTCTATGAAAATAGAGGGCTTTTTTCATGCTCATTTTTCGCACACAAAAAACGGCGAGGCTCGCATTTCGCGATTCTCGCCGTTTTCTTTTTTCGCTTACTTCCAGATTTCTTCGATTTCGCTCTTGCGCGGACGATTCATCAGGTGCTTGATGCACTCCTGTACCGGCTTGTTTTCATACAGCAGCTCATACATCGCCGTGGTAATCGGCATTTCAATGCCTACCTTCTGCGCGAGCATATAGCCTGCCTCCGTCGCATAATAGCCTTCTACGACAGCGCCGATTTCCTTCATGGCCTGCTGCACATCCATGCCCTGACCAATCTTAATGCCGGCGCGGCGATTTCTCGAATGCATCGACGTACAAGTGACAATCAGATCACCCATACCGGACAGACCGGCAAACGTCTCGCTTCTGCCGCCCAGCGCCGTGCCCAGACGCGCAATCTCCGTCAATCCGCGCGTCATGAGAGCCGCCTTGGAATTATCTCCCAAACCGACGCCGTCACAGATACCTGCCGCCAGCGCGATGATATTCTTAAAGCATCCGCCCAGCTCCGCGCCGATAATATCCGGAGAGATATACACGCGGAACCGGTCATTCATAAACGCCTGCTGCACCAGCGTAGCTGCCTCTCTCGATGCAGATGCCGCCAGAATGCACGTCAGAATCCCGCGCGACACTTCCTCCGCATGGGTCGGGCCCGTCAATGCAACCACCGGATTCTTTCCGTTGGTTGCCCGTGTGATGGTCTCCGAGAAGCGGCAATAGCCATTGTCCCGATCCAGTCCCTTTCCGACATTGACAATCGGAATGCCTGCCTGAATAACGCCCGACAGCTGCTGCGCCGTCGAATGCACAGCAAAGGACGGAACCGCCATCAGCACAAGATCTGCCGCCGCTGCACCGTTTAAATCAGTCGTGATTTCAATTTCTTCCGGCAGCTTGATGCCCGGAAGCAGCTTTTCATTGCCGCGCTGTTCACGCAGCAGCTTGCACTCCTCTTCAAAACAGGTCCATGATGTTACCGTATGCCCATTTTCATGCAGCAGAATCGACAGAGCCATGCCCCATCCGCCGCAGCCGACTACAAAAACTTTCATAATCTCATGCTCCTCGATATGATCTGTGTACAGCAGTCAGTGTTCCTTTTTGCTGTGCAATGAAAACTTATTTTCCTCTCCGTGTGCAATGCGGACAATATTGCTCCGGTGCATATAAACAACTGCCGTGACCATCGCAACCAAAATTATCATCATCGGCAGCAGCATATCCTCTCCCCAATGGAAATACAGGGTCATAACCGGCACCAGACAGCTTCCCACAATCGAGCCGAGCGACACCCACTTGGTAATCGCAACCAAAACAATAAATGCAGCGATGGCCACGCAGAATACGCGCCAATCAAACACCGCAATCATCGTCGCGCCGACCAAAATGCCCTTTCCGCCCTTAAATCCAAAATACAGCGGAAACATATGTCCGGCGATGGCCGCGCTACCTGCGATGAGCACGCCGAGCGCGCCCATCAGATGACTGCCGATCAGACAGGCAATGACACCTTTCGCAATGTCTCCGACGAGCACAAACAGCGTCGGTTTCGCGCCCATGACGCGCAGAGAGTTGGTGAGACCTGCATTGCCGCTGCCTTTGGTGCGAATGTCATAGCCCATCAGCAGCTTGGACACGACGAGCGCCGAGTTCATGCTGCCCAGCAGGTATCCCACTGCGATCAAGATCAGAATAATTATCGGTGTACTCACCCGGTTATTCCTCCTTGCCGCCGCGCTCACGCACAATCATGCGAATCGGCGTTCCCTTGAGTCCATACACATCGCGGATCTGATTTTCCAGATAGCGCTGATAGGAAAAATGGAACAGCTGCGCGTCGTTGCAGAAGCAGACAAACGTAGGCGGACGAACACCCGACTGCGTCATGTAATAAATCTTCAGGCGGCGTCCCTTGTCCGTCGGCGGCTGTACACGCGCTGTCGCCTCCGCGAGCAGCGTGTTGAGCTGACCGGTCGGAATACGTCTGCCGTTCTGTTCATACACATCGTTGATGCAGTCAAACAGCTTGTGCACACGCGCGCCCGTCTTTGCAGACAGGAACAGAACCGGTGCATACGGCATATAGGACAGACCGATGCGCACGCGCTCGGTATACTGATCCATGGTTTTGCCGTCCTTCTCGATTAAATCCCACTTATTGACAACAATGATGCATGCTTTGCCTGCATTGTGTGCCTCACCGGCAATTTTGGTGTCCTGCTCGGTCACGCCTTCCACGGCGTCAATCATAATCACGCAGACATCTGCGCGCTCGACCGCCATCAGCGAACGCATGACACTAAACTTCTCCACGCGCTCATCTACCCTTGAGCGCTTGCGGATGCCCGCCGTGTCGATGAGCATATACTTGCCCTTGCTGTTTTCAAACTTTGAGTCTACGCTGTCGCGGGTCGTACCTGCAATATTGCTGACAATCACGCGCTCCTCGCCAAGAATCTGATTGACGAGCGAGGATTTGCCGACATTCGGCTTGCCGATCAGCGCAACCTTGATGTACTCGCTGTCTGGCTCCTCCTCGCCCTCCTCCGGGAAATACTCATAGCAGGCATCCAGCAGGTCACCGGTGCCGTAGCCATGCAGGGCGGAGATCGCAAACGGATCGCCCAGACCCATATTGTAAAATTCATAAAATTCCGGCGGTTCTGCACCCGGGCGATCGCACTTATTGACTGCGAGCACAACCGGCTTGCGCGAGCGGCGCAGCATCGCTGCTACCTCCTCATCGGTTGCGGTCACACCGCTGTGCAGATCCGTCATCAAAATAATGACATCTGCCGCCTGAATGGCCGCTTCCGCCTGGATGCGCATGAACTTCAAAATTTCGCTGTCCGTGCTCGGCTCAATACCGCCGGTATCAATGACCTGAAAGGCGCGGCCGCGCCATTCGGAGTCCGCATACAGCCGGTCACGGGTGATACCCGGCGTGTCCTCTACAATCGAGAGGCGCTTACCGGCAAAGCGATTAAACAGCTGCGACTTGCCGACGTTCGGACGACCGACAATCGCTACAACTGGTTTTGCCATTGTAATACTCCTTTCCGTCTGCCGCACGCCGCTCGGACGCGCGGAATATGACTTTTTCACAGAATGCTTTATTCTGTTGATTTTTATTGGTTCTCTAATACGATTATCGCATTTCTGCGCTGTTCCGTCAACTCTCATGACAAAAAAATAGAGAAGGAAGCTACGGCCGCCTTCTCTATTCTTTCTTTCATCTGCATCGGTGCTCCGAAATTACTCGGAAACCTTCAGGTACTCACGGCCATTGTAGGAGCCGCAAGCCTTACAAACCTGATGCGGGAGCTTCATCTCGCCGCACTTCGGGCACTTCACCAGTCCCGGCGCGCTCAGCTTCCATACGTTGTTTCGTCTGGTATCACGTCTTGCCTTAGAAGTCTTTCTCTTTGGTACTGCCATTTCGGTAACACCTCCTCTGTCTATCCTAAAAGTTCTTTTTTGATGAATCGTTACATTCCTCAGTCGTCCTTATCCAGGAGCTTCTGAAGAACAGCCAGCCGGCTGTCGATTTCCCTTGTGCTGCAACCGCACGGACCTTCATTCAGGTTCTTGCCGCATTTGGGACACAGTCCCTTGCAGTCCGGCTTGCAATAATATGCAAAGTCGACCTCGAGCAGCAGTGCAGGAATGATAATGTCGTCCAGCTCAATGCTCTGCCCGTCTATCAGGTACATATCGTCGCGGTCATCTTCCTGTACTTCCTGTACCAGAACATACGAGCACTGTGCCGTAACGTCCTTTTTGACGGGAGTCAGACAGCGGGCGCATTGCGTTTCATACAGTGCGCTGGCTGATGCCTGTAATCGGAGCACGCCCAGATGATTCCGAACCTCTCCTTCGATATGAACCGGTGTACGGAACGGATATTCTCCGTTCATTTCCTCTTTTGTCAGGTCGGCGTCGTAGGAGAACGGGATTACCGCTCCGTCGGTCACCGAGATGCGTTTCAAATCGAGTTTCATAGCATTCCTCGCTTGACGGTCAATTATTAGTATACCTCATAGAAGCTGCGTTTGTCAACAGAAAACTCTGCTTTCTTCCCACATTTCCAAAGGTTTATTCATTATAGCACAAATTTTAGAAAATTTCAGCCCATTCTGCCGATTTTTTCCCAAAAAAGCGGCAGATTTCGTTTTTTTGTCAAACATGCACAGACATCCGCTGTCCCATCCCGCCTTTCCTGCAACGAAACAGCGGAGATTGCACAAAAACCATTGCTTTTCCGCGCCGGTACGGTTAAACTAAAAGCAAAAGCAACGACAAAATAGGAGGAATTTCGTGAAACAGTTCACCATCAGCAAAAATGACAGCGGCCAACGCTTGAATAAATTTTTAGAAAAAGCCGTCCCCCTGCTGCCCGGCGGCATGATGCACAAGTACATCCGCATCAAGCGCATCAAAGTCAACGGCAAGCGCACAGACTTCGCCTATCGGTTGCAGCAGGGCGATATTCTACAGCTGTACATCAATGATGAGTTTTTCGGAAAGCCGAAAAAGCACAGCGAGGAGGAATCGTACCTGCACGCCAAGCCGAACATCGATGTCATCTACGAAGATCAGCACATTCTTCTCGTCAACAAGCCTGCCGGACTTGTCGTACACGCCGATGACAGCGGCACCAGCGATACACTCATCGCCCGCATCCAAGCATATTTATATCAGTACGGCCGCTGGGACCCAAACAAAGAGGCATCGTTTACGCCGTCTCTGTGCAACCGCATTGACCGCGGCACCTCCGGCATTGTGATTGCCGCCAAGACCGCAGAAGCATTGCGCGTCATGAATCAGAAAATTCGAGACCGCGAGCTGCACAAGAGCTATTTATGTGTTGCCTGCGGCCACGTCCGCCCGCGCGACGGACGCATCAAGAACTATATTCTGCGCCACGAGAGCGAACACCGCGTTTCGGTGCACGACCATCCGGTTGCCGGTGCACGCACGGCAATCACCCAGTACCGCGTATTAAAAGAAACGCCGGAGTTATCTCTGGTCGAGTGCGATTTGATTACCGGCCGCACCCATCAGCTGCGCGCGCAGTTTTCCCACATGGGGCATCCGCTGCTCGGTGACAGCAAATACGGAAAAAATGACATGAACCGCAAATATCACCGCAAGTCGCAGGCACTTTGTTCCTACAAGCTGCGCTTTGATTTCACAACAGATGCCGGTTCGCTCGGCTATCTCAACCACAAGGTATTCACTGCGCCGCGCGTAGAATTTGTCTCGTTGTTTGAGGACTAATCCGCACAGGAGGTGAGAGAATTGAATATCGCCGTTCTCATTCCCTCTCTCGATCCGAACGAGCGCCTTGGCACGCTGGTCTCTGCGCTGCGCCAGCGCGGCGTGACGCAGCTCGTTGTCATTGATGACGGCAGTGCTGCGCGCACGCAGCCGATTTTTGACCTCTGCGCTTCTCTTGGCTGTATTGTTGTGCATCACGACCGCAATCGCGGAAAAGGCGAGGCACTGCGCACCGGACTGCGTGCCGCACGCGAGCATTTTCCGAATCTTGCCGGCGTTGTCACCGCAGACGGCGACGGTCAGCATCGCGTCAACGATATTCTCCGCGTGGCGCACGCTCTGGAAACGACAGCAAGCGGCCTTATCCTCGGCACACGCGATTTTTCCGGCAGCCATGTCCCATTTCGCAGCCGATTCGGAAATCGCTTCTCCTCGCTGTTTTTCCGTCTTTCTGCAGGTGTCAGCTGTCCGGACACACAGACCGGTCTGCGCGGCATTCCCGCCGCACTGTTTGATTTTGCTCTGTCGGTTTCCGGCAGCCGGTACGAGTACGAGATGAACCTGTTATTTTCCGCCGCGCAGCAGCACATCCCGCTCCGATACATTCCCATCGAGACGGTATATGAGGATAACAATTCTGTCTCTCATTTTCGCCCGCTACGCGATTCCGCCCGCATTTATGCTGCGCCGCTGCGCTTTGCCATCGTTTCTCTGAGTAGTTTTTTCATTGACATTTTATTGTTTTCTCTGTTCGCGCTTTTGCTGCCGTCTCGGACGGCGCAGGCGATTTTAACTGCAACCTTTGGCGCACGGGTGTGTTCCGGCATATACAACTTCCTGCTCAACCGGCATTGGAGCTTTTCCAGCACCCGAGATTCTTGGCACGCGCAGGGAATCCGGTATCTGATTCTGTTTTTGTGTCAAATGTTGGTGAGCGGCAGTGCCGTTTGGCTGCTGTCCTTCCTGCCGCTCCCGTTGACGCTGATTAAAATTCTCGTTGATACCATTTTGTTCTGTATCAGCTATTTCATCCAGCACAACTGGGTATTCCGCAAATAAGGAGATGACTTACCATGAGCAAATGCGATGACTGCATGTATTTTGAATACGATGAAGAATTTGGCTACTCCGTCTGTCAGCAGGACTTGGACGAGGACGAAATGCGCTTGTTTATTCAAGATACGTTTGACAACTGCCCGTATTACCGCAGCGGCGATGAATACAGCATTGTCCGCCATCAGAATTAAAGCTAAATATGACAAATCCGCCAGTTGAGAAATATTCTCAGCTGGCGGATTATTTTTATGCAGCAAACACCATCTGCACCAAAATCATATAGCAAATCGTTCCGCCTGCGATAGACAGCAGTATTTGCCGCCTCCACAGATGCAGACCAGCGGTCACTGCAATGGCAAGCAGCTCCGGAATGCCGTGACTTCCGGTAAAAATGCTGACATTGCGCAGGCAATAGATGACAATCATGCCAAATACAGCCGCAGGCAGCACCTTTCCAAGGTACTGGATGTAGTTCGGCGTCGGTTTTCCCGCCGAAAAAATCAGAAATGGCAAAAAGCGTGTCAATTCCGTGCCCACGACAATAATGGCAATGGTGATAATCTGCTGAGAAACCGTCATGCCCGCTCCTCCTCTCTTTTTTCGCGGAGAACCGTCAAAAAGAATAAAATCACAAACATGGTCGGCACCATAAAGCTGTCTGCGCCAAATATTACCAGACACAATACCGATGCACCCAAACCGACAAACTGACTCGTATGTTTTTTGTCTTTCATCCACTGCTCCATAAAAATAACGACAAACATAGCTGTCATGGCAAAATCCAATCCCTGCGTGTTGAAGTGAATCAGCGAGCCGAACAAACCGCCGAATGTTGCGCCTGTCACCCAGTACGAATAATTGAGAACCGTCACAAAGAACATAAACCATCCGCGGTCAACATTCTCCGGAATTTCTGCAGAATAATTGATGGAAAATGTCTCATCGCACATGCCATAAATCAAAAAGAATTTTTTCCAGCCCATACCGCGAAATTTATCCAGCATGGAAATGCCATAAAACAGATGCCGCGCACCGACTAAAATTGCCATGACAAACGCCTGCAGCGGATGAAAACCGCTGAGCAGCATATTGACTGTGACAAATTCCATCGAACCGGTAAAAATCGTCATGCTCATCAGCATTGGATAGACAAAGCTGAAACCGGACACGTTCATATACACGCCGTATGTGATGCCGAGAAACCAAAAGCCCGCAAAAATCGGAATCGTGTGCGGAAATGCATATCGAAATGCACGGCGTATCTGTTTTGATGTCCCCTGCATGTTTTCATCTCCTATCAAATTAGTAGTATAAAAATGGTATGTATCAGTATAGCATCTTCGCGTATATTCGGCAATATGCTTTCTTCCGGACAGACAAAGACCGCCGAGCGTGCGCTCGACGGTCTGAAAAAGTCTATTATTGTTTGCTGTACAGCGTGCGAATGGAATTGAGGACGCACAGAATGGCAACGCCGGTATCCGCAAAGACGGCCAGCCACATGGACGCGATGCCCAGCAGGCCAAGAATCATAACGGCAATCTTGATGACCAATGCAAAGACAATGTTTTGCTTCGCAATGCGTGCGGTCTTTTTCGCCAGCGCAATTGCCTTTGGAATCGCAGACAGCTCACCGGTCATAAACACAACATCTGCCGCTTCAATCGCCGCATCTGCACCGGTTCCCATTGCCGCGCCGACATCCGCGCCAGCCAGTACCGGTGCGTCATTGATGCCGTCACCGACAAACATAACCGGACCGTATTTTTCTCGAATGTTCTGCAAACAGCTGACCTTGTCCTGCGGCAGCAGTTGTGCATGAATATCCTGTACACCGGCCTCTGCTGCGATTGCCGCTGCGCTCTCCTGCGCATCGCCGGTCAGCATGGCAGATACCACGCCCTGCTGCTTCATCTTTGCCAGAGCAGCAACCGCATCTTCCTTGATGGTATCCGAGATGCAGATACGGCCGGCAAACTTGCCGTCACGCGCCAGATAAACAACCGTTGCGCCGCCGACTGCAGAAAGCTGCGGCAGCTCGACATGATAGCTGTCCATGAGCTTTTTGCCGCCGCACAGCAGCTGCGCGCCATCGACAACGGCGCAAATGCCATGACCGGCAACTTCCTTGATGTCATGCGGCTGCGGAACGTCCAGCCCGCGTTCTCCGGCCTCCGTCACAATGCTGACGCCAATCGGATGCGTTGAGGATGTCTCACAAGCAGCTGCCAGCTGAAGCAGCTCCTGTTCGTTCAGTCCCTCTGCCGGTTCCAGAGCGGTTACGGTAAACGTACCCTTGGTGATGGTGCCGGTTTTATCCAGTGCCACCGCCTTGACATCCGCCAGTGCTTCCAGCGAAATACCGCCCTTGAACAAAATATTGCTCTTAGACGCCGTACCAATACCTGCAAAATATGCCAGCGGAACGCTGAGCACCAGTGCACACGGGCAGCTGATAACCAAGAACGTCAGCGCAGTGTAAATCCAGTGCATCCAGTTTCCCGTGACCAAGGACGGAATCACCGCGGTCAAAACGGCAATCGCTACGACAATCGGCGTATAGACACGTGCGAATTTTGTGATAAAGCGGTCAATTTTCGGCTTGCTCGCCGCTGCATTTTCAACGGCATCCAGAATCCGTGTCACCATGGACTCGGACAGCGGCTTGGTTACCTGCATCCGCAGCAAACCGGACGTATTGACACAGCCGCTGACCAATTCATCGCCCTTTTGCACGCGAACCGGAACCGGCTCTCCGGTGACAGCGGACGTATCCAAAAAGCTCTCGCCCTCCACAACAACGCCGTCCAGCGGGATGCGGTCGCCTGGGCGAACCACCAGAATGTCTTCGACTTCTGCTTCTTCCGCCGGAATGGTTTCAATCTTGCCGTCATGCTCCCACTGTACGGTTTCCGGACGCATATCCACAGCGTCCATAATCTGGCTGCGGCTTTTTTCCACGGCAATGTGTTCAAACAGCTCGCCGATCTGGAAAAACAGCATAACGCCGACAGCCTCTGCAAAATCACCGACCAAAAAGGCGCCGATGGTTGCCACAGACATCAGGAAGTTTTCGTCAAACACATGACCGCTCGTCAAGTTGCGAACTGCCGTCCAAACGACTTCTCTGCCCAAAATGACATAGCCAATCAGATAAGCTGCCAAGTAGGCGGGCATCGGTGCGCCGAAATGACTCAATGCCAGACCCAGTGCCATGCATACGGCGCCAAGAATCAATTGCGCAATCGCTTTTTTATTGCTTTCTTCCTTCTTCGGCGCCTTTTTCGCTTCTTCCGGCGAAATGATGGCAATATCCGGTTCTACTGCCCGTGCGGTCTGCATCATTTTTTCTGCCAGACCATTGTGATCCGGTGCCGTCACACGCAGCTGCATCGTTGCAAATGTCAGCACGGCGTCGGATACGCCATCCATTGCATTGATGCGGCTTTCAATCTTTGCTCCGCAGTTCGCGCAATCCAAATTTTCCAAGCGGTAAATTTTTGTCGTGCCGCCGGTCGTTGCAGAACGCTGCAGCGGCGGTTCTTGTTCTTCATGATGGTGGTGATGTTCGTGTTCATGGTCATGTCCGCAGCAGCAATCGGCATCATGGTCGTGATGGTGATGATGTTCGTGCTCATGGTCGTGCCCGCAGCAGCAATCGGCATCATGGTCGTGATGGTGATGATGTTCGTGCTCATGGTCGTGCCCGCAGCAGCAGTCGGCATCGTGGTCATGATGGTGATGATGTTCGTGCTCATGGTCGTGCCCGCAGCAGCAGTCGGCATCGTGGTCGTGATGGTGATGATGTTCGTGTTCATGCTCATGGTCATGATGGTGATGTCCGCCGGACTTGCCCCCGTCTCGGTCGTGCACCGTGACATCCGGTTCATAAGACTGCGCGATTGTTTCAATCGTCTGTTCCAGACCTTCCGGCTGCTCTGTCTTGACACGCAGCTGCTTGGTCTCAAATACCATGACAGCCTCCTGCACCTGCGGCAGCTTGCGAACCTCCGCCTCAATCTTGCCTGCACAGTGTGCACAGCCAAGATTTTCCATAATATAGACTTTATTTGCCATGCAAATCCCTCCTGCACCTATCCAACAGAATACGCAGTTTTTAAATCTGAACATATGAATACTTGTTCATATGTTTTCTATGTTCTTATTATAGCATGCTTTCCCTGTATGTCAATAGACCCGCACATTTTTCCGCATCCAAACGTAGAAAAGTTTTTGAAACTTTTCCAAATACCTAGTTGCGTCTCGATAATTTGTGGTATAATAAATACCGTTATACAATGTGTGAGGTGACATTCATGGCTATTAAAGCTGTGCTTTTTGATTTAGATAATACACTATATGATTTTTCCACCGTGCATCGGCAGGCACTCGCCGCACTTGCAGAATACGGCGAATCCCGTTTTGACGTACCCGCCCGCCGCTTTCTTATTGCGTACCAAGAAGCGGACAAGCAGCTCAAACGTGAGCTGCCGCACGTCGCAGCCTGCCACAACCGCATTATTATTTGTCAGCGTATGCTGGAGCTGCTCGGTCTCCCCTCTATCGTCACGCCGCTGGAGCTGTACGAAACGTATTGGGGAACGCTGCTTCGCATCATGAAGCCCAGAGACGGTGCGATTGAGCTGCTCAACCGCCTGCATCGCCGTCATGTCCAAACTGCCATCGTAACCGATATGACCGCACACATCCAGCATCGAAAAATCGCGGCGCTGGGGTTTGCCGGTGTCTTAGATGCCATGGTGACCAGCGAGGAAGCCGGCGTGGAAAAGCCAAATCCCAAAATCTTTCTCGACTGTCTGCATAAGCTGCAAATCAAGCCGCAGGAAGCATTATACATCGGTGACAGCTTTGAGCGGGATATTATCGGCGCACACGCCGCCGGTCTGCTGCCCTTCTGGCTCAACACCACCCGCCAGCAGGCGCCGCGCGTTGATTTTCCGTACAAAGAGCTGCACAGCCTGACAGAAGTTTTATAATTTTTCTTACATATGCACACGAAAAAGCCGCAGGATTGACCTGCGGCTTTTCGTTTGGAGAAATAGGTGGTGATCGTTTCTGCCGTTGAGAGAGTGTAGCAGAAACTATATTATATAGTGAGAAATAAATGGATGAATAAAATTGCTTGTGATTACTCGGACAGAGTGAGCAGCTCGTTCTTCAGGAAGGACTCCTTGCAGCGGAACGCAATGTTGGTGGACTTGGTGCCATCGTATACGTTCGGGTTTGCCGGTGTACCGGTTGCAACGTTGTCGCAGAATACTTCCATTTCCTTTACATATGCATCGTGCCAACGGGTTACAAAGTCCTGATAGCACTCACGGCAAACGCCATGTTCGCTCATAACTTCCAGCAGGGAGTCGGTCGGAACGGCGGAGATGCGAAGAGTACCGCGGGTACCAACGATTTCGGTCTCAACTGCGGAACCATGTGCTGCTGCACGGCCTGCGTAGAAGAATGCCATGGTCTCGTTCTCGTTTTGAATCAGGCAGGATACGTTATCGCCGTCATCCCAATCCTTGTACTGCTTGAACTCATAGCAGCCGCCGATTGCCCACAGCTTCTTCGGCTCAGACTCGGTCAGCCAGCGAATCAGGTCGATATCATGGATGGACATGTCGATGAACTGACCGCCGGAACGCGGTGCGTATTCCAGTGTGCCCTTGATGATAGCGATCGGATCCTGCGAGTAGCAGCGAACCAGAACGATGTCGCCGATGTCGCCGCGGTTGATCTTTTCCTTTGCAATGGCATAGGAATGGTCGTAACGGCGCATGAAGCCCAGCATGAAGATAAGCTCCGGATGAGCTTCTACAATCTTCTCAGCCTTCTTGCACTTCTCTACGGTCTCAGCCAGCGGCTTTTCGCAGAATACGTGCTTGCCGGCGTTCATAGCCAGCTCAATCATGTCAACATGAGAGTTGGTGTTGGTAACGATGGCAACAGCTTCTACATTCGGGTCGTTGCACAGGTCTGCCGGATTCTCATAAACAGCGGATACGCCCAGTTCTTCTGCAACTTCCTTTGCGCGAGCGATGTTCTTATCGCTGATTGCAACCAGCTCAGAACCCGGAACGCGGTTTGCGATGTTGCAAGCGTGCTCATAGCCCAGACGACCAATACCAATGATACCGATCTTCAGCTTTTTCATGTGTGTTTCCTCCTAAAATCTAACTCTTTTACTCTTTACCAAATTAGAGCCCAGTGTACTTATTTACATATGCACGAGCCATCTTTGCATACTCCAGCGGATTTGCAATGGCCGGATCCTGTTCAGCCTCTACAACCAGCCAGCCTTCGTAGTTGTACTCATCCAGCAGCTTGAATACGGTTGGGAAGTCTACGCAGCCTTCCGGATCGCCCGGCACGGTGAATACGCCTTCCGGAATGGAGCGCAGGAAGCTCTTGTTCTCTGCATAGCACTTGTCCATAGCTGCCTTGCGGACGTTCTTCAGATGTACGTGCTTGATGCGGTCATGATACTTCTTGAGAATCTCAATCGGATCTTCGCCGGAGAAGGTCAGATGGCCGGTATCATAAATCAGGCTGACATACTTCGGGTCGGTCAGCTGCATCAGATGATCGATTTCGTTGGTTTTCTGAACGGTTGTTGTCATATGATGATGGTATACAATCTGCATGCCGTTGTCATATGCGATCTTGCCCAGATGATCAAGTCCCTTTGCCAGTGTCTCAAACTCATCGTCGTTCAGAACCTTCTTCTGAGACAGCGGCGTATTCCACTGGTGCTGAATCGAGAAGCTCTGGTCAGAGGTGTTGATGATATTGGTGCCGCATGCCTTGAGGAAATTCATGTGATCGACAAATGCACGCTCGTTCCACCACAGCGGCTGCTCATTCAAATAGGTGCTGATCCAAGCAGTGATTACAGACAGATCTCTGCGGCCAAGCTCCTTATTCAGGATAGCCGGATCTCTCGGGAATTGGCAGCCAATTTCGGTGCCAACGTAGCCGGTCAGTGCAATTTCGCTGATGGTCTGCAGAAAGCTGTTCTCTGCGCCCATCTCCGGCATATCGTCTTCTGTCCACGCGATCGGTGCAATGCCGATGCGAACCTTTTTCGGGTCTAACATATGTTCTCGTCCTTTCCTTGACTTTTGCGTCTGCTTGTTGTTTCGGTATTTTGTCTTTCCTTTTTGTGACTTTAGTATATCATGCACAGCTTTCTCCCGCTTTTAACTTCTTGTTTTTTACAGCTTTTCTAAAAAAAATCATTTTTATTGAAATTCTGTACGCCTAGAGAGGGAATTTTCGGTATTTCTCCGAAAAACTTTCAAGATCTTGCGCATGCGCCGGATGCGGCAAAACCGAAAATTTCAAACATCCTGCGATAGCTTGATTTTGAGCCATTTTTTCAGGGCGCTGCTGCGCACGGTTTCCGCACAAAAAAATACAGACACAGCGGCAATTCTGTGTCTGTATTCTCCCTATCATATGTTCCAGATATTTGATACAAACGGCCCAAGATTTAGAATGCATTGGTATAAATGCTCAAAATATCTTCTTCCGTCAGTTCTACATAATTGTTGTTGAGCAAACGCTGCTGGGTCTCCAGCACCGTCTTGGCATATACCGGCAGCTCATCCGCCGTTACGCCAACTTCACGCAGCTGCTTCTTTTCCAGCACAGCGTTCATGAGCTTGTACAGCTCCTCCAGTGCGAATACCGGCTCAGTATCCAGCTCTGCTGCCAGAATTTCTTCCAGCTTGTTGAGCTTGCCAACCGGCTTCTTCTCCTGATATTTGCGCATAACATCGGCAAACATCAGCTGATTGGACTGACCGTGCGGAACATGATGTGCGCCGCCGAGCGGGTAGCTCAGTGCGTGCACTGCTGCACAGCCTGCATGGCCAAATGCAATGCCGGCAAAGTTAGAGGCACGCAGGAATCGAGCCGCATACTTCTTCCAAGCATCGCGGTCGCCGTTATCTACAGCAGCACGCCAGCCGCTCAGAATCAGGTGCAGCGCGCTCTTGGAGAACAGCTCGCTGATTGCGCACGCATTCGGGCTGAGGAAGGACTCCACAGCATGAATCATGGCATCAATTGAAGATGTCGCAAAGACGCCATACGGCAGACTTGCGAGCATACCCGGAATCAGTGCCGCCTCGTTGGCAAACATAGCCGGAGAGACAATACCCTGCTTGACGCCCTTGGTGGTGCGGTTGATGATGGAAATATTGGTTACTTCAGAACCGGTGCCGCAGGTAGTCGGAACGATAACCAGCTCATGAACCTTGTGCAGGTCTGCCATGCGGTCGTACAGATCGTCTACCTTATCTTCCTTGGAAGCAACAGCCAGCACCTTGGCAATGTCGATAATGGTGCCGCCGCCGACAGCGATAATGCGGTTATAGTCCTTATCGCGCAGTTCGTCGAGGATGGCATCTACCATCACGTCGGTCGGCTCGCCCATGCCGTACTTTTCCTGAAACAGGGTATGGCAGCCCAGATCCAGTGCGGAAATTGTCGGCTCGTAAATATATTCATTGGTCAGAATGAGATCTTCTGCACCCAGACCAGCTTCTTGCGCATAAGTCTTAAAATCTGCATATTCTGCAATTGCAGGAATTAACTGAAATGCTTTCATGTTTATGCCTCCTGCCTTAAATCTCTGGGAAATACTTTGCGTCTGCTGCGGTTACCCACTCGTATTCCGGCACAACCGTGGTCACAATGTTCTTGTCGTCCTGCAGACGGATGCACCACAGATAGTACTCTGCATAGCCCGGTGCTGCGCACTGAGAATGGGTAACATTCTCCGGCATACCGGTCAGATCATTGTTCTTTACCTTAAATGCGTCATCGCCGTACTCAGCCAGACCATAGCCGTTTTCCGGCAGGAACTTGTAGTAATACAGCTCCGGCTCTACATGCTGATGCGGCGGGTAAGAAGACCACTTGCCTGGGAAGTGCACTACTTCGCCGATGAAGAAATTGGTCTCCGGGCAGTTGGAGCGATCAAAGAAAGTACGAACCAGACGGGTGGAACACTCGTTCATCTGACCTGCGCCGCGCTCCTCGTTTGCGCTCAGGCAGTCCTCCGGACGCATGAGGCGGGAAGCAAAGCTGCGCTTGTTTTCGGTGCGTGCCACTGCGATTTCTGCGTCTGCGCCGCAAGTGATGGTGACAGCGGTGTTCTGCGGAACGTGCAGCAGAATTGCGCCCTCATGGAAGCAGTCCTTACGGGTTACGGTCTCGGTCTTGCCTTCCCAAGCGAAGGTGACTGTGCCGCTCATCAGATCGTAAACAACTTCCTGTGCATAGTCAAAATTCATGATGTCGCCTGCTGTCATCTTGACAACGCCGAACTCCATGCCCATCATTTCCGGATTGTCTACTGCGGAAACCATCTTATTATAGCCCTTGTCAAATGGGGCTTTTGCTGTGTATTTCATGTCGATCGCTCCTTTGTCGGTATGCGCTTTATCAAAATAAAAATATCATTAAGTATCGGTTAATGCTCCCAGTTTCGCTGTGCATTCCTTTGCAGCGCGGCCCCCGCCGCGCTGCAAAAGCTGTGAGAAAAGGTATATACATGCGGAGAATGCATGAGTGCACAGAGTTACGAATGTCTTGTTAGGAAACTAGAGATGTGGTGTGTCATTACAGCCGTATTAACTCAATACATTCTCGCTTCGCTGATGTACTGATCCAGACGCTTGCGTGCTTCCTGAACCTTCTCAGACTTAGAGGTAGAAGCTACGCCGATATGCCACCAGGACTCATAGCCCTCTGCCATGGTCTTCGGCAGAACCTTTGCATCAATGATGCAAGAGCCGGTTTCCTTCTTTGCATCCTGTACAGCCTTGCGAAATTCTTCCGGAGTCTTAGCATAGAATGCCTTCATGCCGTAGCCTTCGCCAACCTTGCCGAAATCGGTGTAGCAGTACTTACCGTCCAGCTTGCCGGTCTCTTCGTTACGATGACGCATTTCAGTTGCCAGAGAACCAACGCCGTTGCCCATCTGGAGGTTGTTGATGCAGCCGAATGCAGTATTATCGAATACAACAACAGTGATCTTTGCATTCTCCTGAATAGCAGTCGGAATCTCAGAGTTCAGCATCATAAAGGAACCGTCGCCAACCAGAGCATAAACTTCCTGCTCCGGTGCTGCCAGCTTGGAGCCGAGTGCACCAGCAATTTCATAGCCCATGCAGGATGCGCCGTATTCCATGTTGTAGGTGTCCTTTGCATCGGTTACCCACAGTCTCTCGAGGTCAGCCGGCAGAGAACCTGCAGCTGCAACAACGATTGCATCGTCATCAATCTCTTCGCGCAGGATACCAACTGCATTGGACTCGGTGATGGTGCCGCCGATGTCGTTAACAAAGTCGTTCATGATCTTCTCGGTCCAGCTCGGTACGCACGGTACAAACTTGCCTTCGCCGAAGCCTTCGCCATGATACTGTACGCCGAGAACGCTCAGACGCTCCTTCTCCCATACCTCACGGATTTCCTGAATCTCGTTGGTATAGCCGGACTTGTAGCCGTCAGCCTTCAGTGCATCATAGATCTGCTCCAGCGTCACCTTGGCATCGCCTACGCAACGGGTTGCATCCAGCTTCTCCGCGTGGAACTCAGAAGTGTTGATTGCCAGAATCTTGATGTCCGGATTGCGGAACAGAACCCACTTAGAACCGGTAACGAAGTCATTGAAACGGGTGCCAACACCGATAACCAGATCTGCATCCTTGCACAGTGCATTTGCTGCCAGACCACCGGTAACACCGATGCCGCCTACACTCAGTTCAAAGCTGTCCGGCAGAGCGGAATGACCAGCCTGTGTCTGAGATACTGGGATGTTGAACTCGCTAGCGAACTTCATAACAGTTTCGCCTGCCTCGGAGTAACGAACGCCGCCGCCGGAAATCAAGATCGGCTTCTTTGCGGACTTAATCAGCTCTACAGCCTTCTCTACTTCATATGCATCTGCGCCGCGGCGGGAGATGTGATGTACACGCTTCTGGAAGAAGTAATCCGGATACTCAAAGCTCTCGCCCTGTACGTCCTGCGGCAGGCTGATGCAGACAGCACCGCAGTCAGCGGTGTCGGTCAGTACGCGGAATGCGTTAATCAGTGCCGGCATCAGCTGTTCCGGACGGGAAATGCGATCCCAGTACTTGGAAACCGGCTTGAAGCAATCGGACGCGGTGATGCTCAGGTCGTGAGAAACTTCCATCTGCTGCAGTACCGGATCCGGCTGACGGGTTGCAAAAGAGTCAGACGGGAACAGCAGCAGCGGAATGTGGTTGATGGATGCGGTCAGCGCTGCGGTTACCATGTTTGCTGCGCCAGGGCCGATGGAAGAAGAGCAAGCGATGATCTTGCGGCGGTTGTGCTGCTTCGCATAAGAGATAGCAGCATGTGCCATGCCCTGCTCGTTTCTGCCCTGATATACACGCAGACGACCCGGGTCTTCATCCAGCGCCTGTCCCAGACCAACTACCATGCCGTGTCCAAAGATGGTGAAAATGCCGTCTACGAACGGCTGCTCTACGCCGTCAAATTCGATGTACTGCTGGTTCAGGAACTTTACGACTGCCTGACCTACTGTCATCTTTGTCTTGCTCATAATTGTTTCCTCCTCATACATAAACATTCGTCTTATATCCACAATTTTTGTTTTGCGGTTCCTTGTTTTTGTTGTACTCAGTATACTATTTTCACGAAAAACAAACTTTAAGCCTTTTGTTTTTTCACAATTTTGTCAGTATTTTTTCGATTTTTTATATCCTTGCTGTGTTTTTGCTCCGTGCTCCCCCGCCTTTCGCGCAAACTTTCAAATTCTTGCTGTTCCCCCTCGCAAGCCCCCGCGTCATGCATAGCACTGCTTTTTCTAATATCCTGCGATTGCCTGTTTTTCTCGCGCATGAAAAAAGCCGGAGGGCAGATTTTTCTGCTCTCCGGCGGGAGGATTTACGATTCTTTTTTCTTCTTTCTGCGCTTCTTTTCCGGCTGACGTGTCTCGACAAGATAATTTTGCCGGTATTTCTTCGGCGGCATGCCGACGTTTTTGGAAAACTGCAGATTAAAATAGCTCTGTGTGTCATAGCCTACCATACCGGCAATTGTCGTGACCGGTAAATCCGTCGAAATGAGAAGTGTCTGCGCTTCTCCAATGCGGCGGCGCAGCAAATACTGCATCGGCGAATATCCACTCATCTCTTTAAATACATGCGACAGATAATACGGGCTGATATTGAGCGCTTCTCCCATGCTTTGCAGCGTGATCGGCTCTGTATAGTTCTTATCAATGTATTCTTTGATGCGCTGACCCAAAATAGACGGTTCTTCTACTTCAGTCTCCTCGTTGTTCGACGCCTTGACACCGACAACCGTCAGTGCCTTGACAAGTACCGCGTGCATCAGCGAGTGGCAAAACGCCTCTGCATTGATTTCTCCCGACGATAAGCTCCGGAACATCATTTCAAACAGCGTCTTGAGCGGTTCAAAATGCTCTCCTGTCGGAAATACAAAGCCTGCGTCTTGCGGAATCAGCGCATACTCCTTGAGCTCCGGCATGTGTAAATTTCCAACGGCAATACAGTAGCTGCCCACCAGATTATCCGAACCGGAAATTTCATCGTGCACCACGCCCGGATTATAAATGAGCAAATCGCCCTGCTGTACCTTGTACTTTTTATCATGAATGAGATACTCGCTGCTTCCGCTGCAAATTAAAATCAGCTCCACAAAATCCTCGTGCGCATGCATAACGCGCGGATGTGCGCTGGTATCCGGTCGAATGTCGCTAACATATAATAACTTCGGGTTATTTTTTCCAGTAAATACTGACTGAAAGTCCTTCTTTACAAAACACTGCACATTCATTGCCTGATGTTCTGCCATAGTATACTCCTCTCCCGTTTCTATTCTCTCATATGTGCTTATTATAGCAGATACACGAGAAAATTGCCTATCAGATTTTTGTCTTTTTTGCCCAAACTATGCTATACTTGAGGTATCCCACACAAAGGAGAGTCTCTATGACCGAACAGGAAAAACGCGATCTTGGCCTCTGGTATGATGCCAATTATGACCCCAGTATTTTGCAGGAACGAGAACACGCAGATACGCTGTGCTTTCAGTTTAATGCGACTGCACCCAACCAAAAAGAACAGCAGCAGGAGATTCTCTCTCAGCTGTTGCCAAAATTGGGCAAGGATGTTGTGATTCTTCCGCCGTTTTACACAGACTACGGGTATCACTGCATCATCGGTGAAGGGTCATTTTTCAACCATGGTGCCTATCTCATGGACTGCGCGCCGATTACCATCGGTTCGCATTGTTTTATCGGTCCGAACTGCGGCATGTATACCGCCATTCATCCTCTGCTTCCGGATGAGCGCAATCAGGGATTGGAGTGCGCGAAGCCAATCACATTGGGTGATAACGTTTGGCTCGGCGGTGATGTCACGATTCTCCCCGGTGTGACCATCGGAAGCGGCAGCGTCATTGGTGCCGGAAGCGTTGTCACCAAAGACATTCCCGCCGGTGTGCTGGCATACGGCAATCCTTGCCGCGTCATTCGCCCACTCACCGAGCAAGACCATATCGCAAAGCCAATATAATTGTTTTAAGATATAGAAAGAGCAGCCCGCAGGCTGCTCTTTTGCTATTTGCGATAGACGCTCATATAGAGATCCGTCTGTTTTTCCGTATTGCCGACCGTCATCGTTCCGGTATACGAATCCAAGCTCATGCCCGTGCTCGTCCACAAACTCATATCCTGTTTGGAACCTGCATGTTTGGTGATGGACAGCGTGTATCCGTTTTTATCCGCCGGCTGCACACCAGTGTCCAAACAAACGCGGCTTTGATCCTCAATATCATTCGGTGTCACAGATGTCTCATAAACCACCTGTCCCGCCGCATTGCGCAGCTGCACCGTAAAATTCGCAACCTCTTGGGAAGCATCTGCCGCTCCCGCCTGCGTGCGGATTTTTAGCCGAATTGTGTCAAACGAATGATTGGGATAAAAGGTCTGCGTCATGGTCTCCCCATCAAACAGATGCACTGGCTCGACCCACGTACTGCCATAACTCCGAATCACATATTTGGGCGTCTGCGAGCGCAGCGCTGCCACGCGCTGGACATTGCCGGCGCCGATCAGCACCGCCGCCCAAACGGCACACAACCCGATGCGCGCCGCCGTCTTGCGATGCCTTTCCTCCGGCATCGGAAGCGTGTGTCCGCCTGCCAGCAGGAAGAAAAACGGCAAAAACGAAATCGCATACGCCGATTTGACCTCCCAAAACAGATAAAATACAACACCGCCCAGAATAACCGTCATAAGCAGAAAATCATACGTCAAGACCGTGCGGCGGCCGAACTGGCGCATCAGATTGCATATAGTCAGCAGCAGCACAGACAGCCAAAAGCACTGGCTGTAATACTTGATTGCAAAGCTTTTTCCGCCAATCAAATGCTGATATGTCCAGCTGTATCCCTCCATCTGATTGAGTCGGCGGCTCATTTGAAACCAGCCGTCTCCCCATGTAATTGCCATCTTTTTGAGCCACAGCTTCGCTGTTCCCTTTGCGCCCAAACGCTGATAGTGTTCGATGGTTTTCGCCTTGGTCACCAGACCTTTTTTATCATCCGGCAGCGTCAGGGTAAATTTGTCATCCGCTTCATTATATACGCCCTTGCCGTGAGAACCCATCATGAGCCAGTGCGTCAGCGGATAATTCGCATGAGAAATTGAGCCAAATGCCTGCTGGCAGCGATTCGACACGGTCATCTGTGTGCCCGCTGCAATGGCAAGCAGCAGCACAAGCGCCGCCGCACGCGGCACAAGCTCCCGCACATGCCATGTTTTCTCCCGCAGCTTCGGCAGGATATAAAAGAACCAGCCGACCAAAAACGCCAGCACCGGAAATACTGCTGTCGGGCGAATCTGATAGCCTATGACGGCAACAAATGCGCCAATACAGCCGAACAGCAGTTTTCGTTTTCGATTTTCCGTCTGATACAAGCACACGCCGAGATAAAACAGCAGCATGGCAAACGGGATGCTCAGCGTATTGGAATACACCCAGAACGTCATAATATAAAAGACCGGATTGCAGACAAACAGCACCAACACCTTGACTGCGGCTGCGCCATTGCGGATGCGGCGCGCAATCAGGCAGGAAAAGATACAGCCGATAATCAGACACACGGCGTTGAGCATATACACGGTTTGATACAAATCCGTCGCGCCGAGCGCATCCATTCCGCGGAAAAACTGAACGAAAAACAGCGTCAGCAGATAATTATTGCCGTACTTTGAAAAGTAGGTCAAATATGCACTGTCCGGATGAATGCTGTTTGTGCCTGTGCGCGCCATGTACAGGGCTTGATCCAACATCGAATGGCTGTCATTGCGCGGAACAATGTGCAAAACCGAAATCATGCCGGCATAAACAGCAATCATCACCGCAAACAGCGCCGCAGCACAGACCGCGCGCTCTCGGCGGCTCATGCGGTCAATCCGCGCAAATAAAAACTGCCACGTTCCCACCAGCAAAAGGACACCGCCGAGTATCAGCAGCGACTTTCCGCCCTTGGGACAGACTGCATCGGGAAAATTTTTCATCGCGCGCCGCCATGTACTGTATCCGCACCACAGCAGACAGAGCACACAAATTGCCGTCAATGCTTGGTACAGGCGGTTTTTGATCGTATTCACACGCCCCCCCGCATATTGCAGGGACGATTTTTCTTCCAATCCATACTATCCATAACTCCTTTGGCTTATTTTTGCTTTCTCATTATAGCACCAAACGAATCAGGAAATCATGTATTTCTGCGAGATTTTTTCTTAACGTTTCTTAATTTTTGCAAAAGAGAAACAGCCATGGCAAAAATACCTTGGCTGTTTATAGTACCTGCACAAATACACTTCCAGTATTATACATTAAGCTTGCGATATTCCTGCGGGGTCATGCCTGTCACGCGCTTGAACATTTTACAAAAATGCCGATTGTCCCGATACCCTGCCTGTCTGCCGATTTCCTTCACCTTTTCATCCGTCTGCAGCAGCAATTCTTTTGCACGGTTGATGCGGCATGCGGTCAGGTATTCCGAGAATGTAATTTCTGTCTCTTTGTGAAAAACAAAGCTGAGATATGCCGCATTCAGATGTACAGCCTCTGACGCATCATTGAGCGATATATTTTCTCCGTAGTTCTTCTGTATAAACCGGATGGTCTGTGCCACCGGTTCGCTGTATTGAGACAAATCCGGCAGCAATTCTTCACAAAATGCCAAGAATTCCTGCTCTCGTCCTTCCAGTTCGGAAAAATGCTGCGGTGCTTCCTGTGCCGAAAGTCCTGCACTGCGCTGTGCCTGCATCATCCATTCCCGCACCAAATGCGATTGTGTGTGCTGCGATGCAAATGCTTCCAGCGCCTGTGCATAGGATGCCCGAATGGCATTGCCGTCGCGCCGCTCCATATACGCCGCAATATTCTCGCAAAAGGCGCGTGCTTCTTCCGGAATGACATTGTGAGATGGCCGGCACTGCCATGCATAACAAATCGCCTGCGGCTCATAAAAAGTCGCTTCCAAAGCATCCAAGGCACTCTCCCAGCAGGCGGACGGCTGCATGCCAAAATCCGGTGTATCACTGACGCCGATGCGGACTTCTGCCGCCAAATACCGGTCTGTATTGTGCGCCAACGTCGCTGCCGCTTGTGACAGTGCTTCCTGCCGCTCGGCACGGCTCTCTCCCTTGCGGAAATCAAACACCACGGCATACAGCTCCCGCCGCACATGCACGCTGCGAATTAAATTGTTGTGCCGAGCGCTGTCCTGACAAACCTGCAGAAAAGACGCCCGAAAACGCTCCTGCTGCTCCATCGGAAGAATTGTCACGCGCTTATCATAGTCTTTGACGCGAACGGCGAGCACCGCTCGGATGCGGAATGCGCTTTGCTCATCCGGTTGCCGTTCTCCTTTGAGCTGCTGTACAATCTCCGCCCGTTCTTGTTCCGGATCATACTGTCCCAGCGGCTGTACTACATCTTTTTCCAGCTCGCCCAGTAATTTGAGCATGCTTTGTTCCGTCAACAAGTTTTTGAGAACATATTCATCCGCCCCAAGCTTCATGGCTTCCCGTACATATTCAAAATCATCATGACAGCTGAGAACCACAATTTTCGCCGGATTGCTCTCCTTTTTCAGCCGGCGAATCAAAGTAATGCCGTCCATAACCGGCATACTAATATCTGTGATGATGATATCAGGCTGATATTCCTGCGTCATTTCCAGTGCCTGTTCTCCATCCTGCGCTGCACCGACCACAGAGTAGCCATGCGCATTCCAGTTTGTCAGACGAGATAAAAATGTGCGAACCAGAAAATCATCATCTACCAGCAAAATTTTAATCATGTCTCTCTTCCCTCTTTGTAGTATTCTGATAAAAAGCTCTTGACATTTGTTTGAATAATCACGCGGTTTTCTACATAAGTGTGTTCCGCCACGGTCTCTCCGTTCATCGCATCTACCAGCGTTTCGATGGTTCGATATCCAATATCATATCCGTTTTGGCTAATCATCGCTAAAATATCGCCGTCCTGCACGGCAGTCAAGGCATCACTTTGCGTATCTACACCGACCAACCGAAGATTGTCCCAATGATTGCGCTTTTTCTGCTGCAGCGCACCGATGGTCATCATCGCATTGGTGCAAAAGACCGCGTCCAAGTCCGAATATGTCTCCATAACACGTTTCATCTCCCGCTGTGCGCCGGCACTGCTGCTGTTGTCCACACGGCAAACGTCTACCACTTCAAAATCCGTATGATTGGAAATATACTTTTCAAAGCCTTCCACGCGGCGATTGTGGGTCGTCTGCTCCTTGTTTCCCGCAATCACAGCAATTTTTGCTTCGGATTTCGTCGGCATCTGCGTCCGCAGCGTTTCCGCCGCGATTTCTCCAACCAAGGTATTATCCGAACCAATATACGGCATCCCAATCGGTGCATTGACTTCTTCGTCCAGATAAACGGTTTTGATACCCTGTTCCCTCGCGTGCACCATGTATTCCTGCGCCGCCACAGCGTCACACGGCGCCACAGCCAGTGCATCCGGCGCAGAATCTATGGCGTCCTGTATCATATCCAATTGTGTATCGGCATCGCTTTCCTGCTTCGGATACAAGATGGTCAGCGAAATGTTTTTGTCATTTGCTGCCTGCCGCAGACCATCTGCCACCTCCATCCAATGGATGGAATCCATCGCCTTTAAAATGACAACGACCCGTCTGCGGTTTTCCGCCGTTGTGTTATTTTGCTGCGGCATGCATCCTGTCAAGAAAACGCATAGCATCAAGCAGATACAAACCAGTCTTTTTTTCATATTTTGCCACCTCATATCGTATACTCTTCCGCATCATATGAAATGGGAAGCAAAATCACCGCTGTCGTTCCGTTCCCTTTTTCCGAATAAAATCGCAGCTCTGCCTTTCCCCCATAATACAAGCGCAGACGCTCACGAATATTGCTGACGCCAATGCCGCTGAATTTGCTTTTTCTTTGTCCATCCAGCAGCTTTTGAATTTCTTCCGGCGTCATGCCTTCGCCGTGATCCTCCACTTTGATAGCCAGCGCACCGTTATCACACAGCACGGAAATTGCAATCTGATTATCTCGTTTTCGGTGGTCAATGCCATGCAAAATAGCATTTTCTACCAGCGGCTGAATGAGAAGCCGCGGCACATAGCAAGTCTCTGCTTCCGGCTGCATATCAAATGTCACTTGAAAACAATCTGCATAGCGGAACTGCTGGAGCTTGACATAATTCTGTACCATATGCATTTCCTGCTTGACGGTAATAAATGCGCCGCGGTCACTGGCGCTGAGCTGCAGCAGCTCAATAAATGCTTCCAACAGCTCTGCAGTATTGGGTGCCCCCTGCAAAATCGCCTCGTATTTAATAGAATTCAACGTATTATACATAAAATGCGGTGTAATCTGGTATTGCAGTGCTTCAATTTCCGCTTCCTTCTTAAGCATTTTTTCCGTGACCAGTTCTTCGATTAAGCCTTCGATTTGCGCAATCATGCTGTTAAACCCCTGCGACAATTGTCCGATCTCATCGTTTTGATAAACCGGTGCGCGAACCTTGAGATTGCCGCCGCTGACCTGCTGCATACTGCTGCGCAGTTCCTCCATCGGCTTCATCAGATACCGGACAACAAAAAAGATTAAAACAGCAAATGCCGCATTAAGGAAACCTGCTATCAGCAGGATGCGATTGCGCACGATGCGCAGCGGCTCTGTTATTTGCGACCGTTCCGCAATGGACACAATGTGATACTCTGTTGTCGGCATCGCAACGTCTGTCACGAGCACGCCGCTGTCCGGCCATGTAATCTGTGTATTCAAGCTGTAAATATCCGCCGCAGATAAAATTCGGTCACCATCTAAAATGAATCGTTCCGTATCCTGACTGCTTTCATTTTGCAGGCAGCGGAAAAAGATTTCTCGTTCATTGACGCCAACGCTGATTTGCGCCAGCTCCTCCCCGCCAAACGCTATCGCTTTTCTGGAATAAAAAAACAAATTATCCTGTGTGACAGATGTCGCATCTCTGGCATATACCGGAGATAATTTGTTGCCGCTGTTTTCCTGCAGCAGCTGCTGCAGGGTCTGGGCGATTTCGTCTGTCACCTGAAATTCCGTCAAACCGTTGGTATTGACTTTGAGCAGAATTTGCCTGCTCGGCAAATAACAGCTGATACTGTCTATGTTCCGATTTTTGTTCCGATAAACGTCTAACTGCTCACTGATCTTGTCGATGTCCTGCTCTTGAATGCTTTCCAGCAGGGATTCATCATTGACTGCATACATGCAGGCGCTATACGCATCCAACATGGTATTATCAAACAACTTGGCACACGCGGTAAGCTGCTGCATCTGCGCTTGCGTGTAATTCTCCTGCACGGTCTGCGCAGACTGCTGATAAAAAACCATGGACAGCACACAGGTAATTGCCATGGACACAGTAATAATCGTCAAACTGATCTTCGCCCGAAAGCTGAGATTCATGATTTTCCCACCTTTCTCTGTCCGTAATCTCTATCCTATGCATGTTATTATATCATACAGCCCTTATTTGGGAAAGCAAGTAGAGGTTCGCGGCACATGCCACGAACCTCTATCAAATAAGAAGAATGAGAGATAGATTGTACCTAGAATTACTTCGCCTTAGCTGCAGCTTCCTTGCGGCGAGCCTTAACAGCCATAGACTCACGGGTGACATCAAGGAGAACTGCGCCGATGATAACGAGACCGAGTACCATGTTCTGTACTGCGGAGTCGATAGACAGCAGGGTGAAGCCGTTGCGCAGGGTTGCGATAATCAGAGCGCCAATCATGGTGCCGATCATCGTGCCCTTGCCGCCCATGAACGATGCGCCGCCGATAACACACGCTGCGATTGCATCGGTATCATACGGCTGAATGGCATTGGCGCCGTTGCAGATACCGGAACGGCCGATGGATACGATGCCTGCCAGAGCTGCCATGAAGCCGGACAGCGCATAGCAGAATGTCAGAACGTTCGGTGCATTGATACCGGACAGGCGAGTAGCTTCCATGTTGCCGCCTGCACAGTAGATGGAGCGACCCAGAGAAGTGCGGGTCAGCAGAATGTGCATGATGACGTAAATAACTACAACAATGATAAAGCTGACTGGGAAACCGCCAATTGTCGCAGAACCCAGTGCCATGACACCGTCCGGAAAACCGGATACCATCTGCGAGGATACAACCAGAAGCGATGCGCCCCACAGGAAGTTCTTCATGCCCAAGGTGGATACGAACGGATGCGGCAGGTGCAGACGTGTCAGCAGCAAGCCGTTAATCAGACCGATCAGGGTGCCGGCTACAATCGCAATGACGATGAGGACGAGCGAGTTGGTCATGCCGCCCTTGACGAGCATGCCGCAGATACAAGCACAGAACGTTGCGTTGGCGCCAACCGACAAATCAATACCTGCGGTAATCAAGCACAGAAGCATACCGGTGGACAGCAGCGCGGTAAACGTCGTCTGCTTTAAAACTGACATTAAGTTATTATACGTCAAAAACTTATCACTGACAATGGTTAATACCACACACAGAATAATCAGCGCCGCCAGTGTACCAAGGAACGAATTGCCATTGGATTTTTTCTTTGTCTTAGTCATCTAAAGTACCTCCCCATGCTGCTTTCATGAGACTTTCCTGATTAAAATGCTTGCTGTCACGGTCTACCGTCGCCATGACTCTGCCGCCGCGCATGACAATTACGCGGTCTGACATACCCAAGATTTCCGGCATTTCCGACGAAATCATAATAACGCATTTTCCTTCTTTGACGAGACGGTTCATAACGTTATACACTTCAATCTTTGCGCCAACGTCAATGCCTCTCGTCGGCTCGTCAAAGATAAAGATGTCTGCATCGGTATTGACCCATTTGCCAATAACCACCTTCTGCTGGTTGCCGCCGGAAAGCTGTCCGACGATTTCGTCCGCAGACGGTGTCTTGATGCGCAAATCTCGAATGTTGGCTTCGGTTGCCTCGCTGATTTTCTTATCGTTGAGGAACAATCCGCTTGTAAAGCCCTTCATGTTGGCAAGAATGACATTGTTCCGAATGCTCTCCTGCAGCACCAGACCCTGACCCTTTCGATCCTCCGTCAGGAACGCAATGCCGTTCTGAATTGCATGACGCGGCGTTTTAATTTTCACTTCTTTGCCGTGAATGAAAATCTTGCCGCTGTCCAGCGGATCTGCGCCAAAGATGGCGCGCATGGTTTCGGTACGTCCCGCGCCGACCAATCCGGCGAAGCCGAGCACCTGACCGTT
>NZ_JAHLQI010000010.1 GCF_018918345.1 Butyricicoccus intestinisimiae | reverse complement strand
AGAAAAAGTTCGATAAAACGGTCGGATTGCTGTTGGTAAGGATGAGGTCGGCAGTTCAAATCTGCCTAGCAGCTCCATTAGAAGCCTGATTTCGCAAGAAATCAGGCTTTTTTGGTACTTTTGAAGCCACTTAATAAATGAGGTTTCGTTCGTGGGAACATTTGGGAACAAGCAGGAATAATTCCTATTTATTACCTTTCAAAATGTGAGACATTTGCAGAAGCGGATCTGCGATCTCCGGCGAACGTTTTAGCAGCTGAATCAGCTGTTTCGTGGAAGAATCCATGGGCAGCTGGACGGCTGCTTTTTTGATTTCTGGGGATGTTAGGAAGAATGGGAGTATCTCCTACCTCAGCAGAAAGCTATGCTTGGGTTTAATCACGCGAACGGCGTGGAATATCGAGGAAACAACCACAATACCGAGCGCAAGAGCACCGGAAATTGCCACGGTGTTGACGCCCTCAGCGAGTGCTTTGGCAGTATCGCTGAGCACACAATAATACATCGTTTGATAAATGCCGTTTCCTGGCACAAGCGGAATGAGAGAAATGGTGAGAAAAATACTGGTCGGTGCGTGATGCATGCGCGCACTGCACTCGGAATACAAGGTAAATCCAACGGACGAGATGAAATAACTCAAAATATCATGATGCGGAAAAAGCAGGCTGCTTCCTAAATACAAAAACCAACTAATCATTCCGCCAATGGCGGCAAAAATGAGCTTTCGCCCGCGCAGTTGAAATAAAATACCGAAACAAAGACTGGCGAACAAACTGATAATGCTCTCATATAACAAGGCAGTCATATTATCCTCCTATCATAGCCAAAATACCCAGCGGGAGCGCCACGCCGACGGCAATGCCAACGGCAACAAGCAGCGCTTCTGTGAATTTGCAGATGCCCGCCATAATGTCTCCAGCGATTAAATCGCGGATGGCATTGGTCATAGGCAGACCGGGAACCAGAAACATAATGGAACCGATAATCATTGCGCGATACGTCTCAATCACATGCAGCTTCCAGCAGATGACTGCACAAGCCGCGACCCATGTGCCGCCGATGATGTTAGTAAACAGCAGATTGGCAGGCAGTGCCTGCAAAAATGTCATAATGCCCCAAAGGATAATACAGGTAAATAAACTGCATATTGCTTCGGGAATCGAGCCGTGAAACAGCAGCGTAAAGAAAAAGCCGATGCCGCCGGTGGCAAGACACAAATGATAGCGGTGAAATGGTTTGTCGTGGAGAATACAAACCAGACGTTCTCGGATTTGTGCATAGGTCATTGACGTTGCGCAAATTTCCCGACACAAGGTATTCAGTTGATCCAGCCGTCCCAGATTGGTTCCGCGCCGATAAATGCGCAGAACACGCGTGACCGGATGAGAATTTCCGCGTACAAATGAGGCGATGATAGCGGTTGGTACGGCATAAATATTGGTTTCCGTTGCGCCATAGGCATAGCAGATGCGCGCAATGGATTCCTCGACGCGGTAAATTTCCGCGCCGTTTTCCAAGAGTGCCGCACCGATGTCGACGGAAATGTCAATCAATTCATTGGAGGTCATAGCCAGCTCCTTTTTTGGTTTGATATAAGACTAGTATACGAAAAAATGCGCAAAACAGCAACTATCAAAATTTTGCAAAAAAAGGGTTGGCAGAGAAAGAAAAGTATGGTATAGTAATTTACATACTAAACATAGTAATTAACTAGGAAAAGGAGGGGCGGCAATGCGTCAAATACTTTGCTTTGGAGATTCCAATACATGGGGATTGGATGGAGACAGCGGAAAACGACTGCCGTGGGGCGTTCGTTGGACCAGTCTGCTGCAAGAAAAATTAGGGCAGCAGTATCATGTGATCGAGGAAGGGCTGTGCGGACGCACAACAATTTTCGATGATCCGCTGCGCGACGGCAGACGCGGCACAGAATTGCTTCCGATTTTGTTGGAAACACATGCGACAGTGGATGGTGTTGTTTTGATGCTGGGCACGAACGACTGCAAAACGGCATTTGGTGCATCGGCAGAAGTGATTGGAAAAGGTATCGAGCGATTGCTCCGACAAATCCGCTATGCTGCACCGCAGGCAGAAATCCTGCTGATTTCTCCGATTTATCTGGGAGACAATGTTTGGAGACCGGAATGTGATCCGGAATTTTCGCAGGCATCCATTGTTGTTTCACAGCGTCTGCAGTCGGTTTATGAGACCATTGCAAAAAAATGGCATGTCGGATTTCTGCGCGCAGCAGACTATGCTGTTTGCAGCGCAAAGGATCAAGAGCATATGAATGCGGCGGGTCATGCCGCTTTTGCAGAAGCAGTTTCACGCGAAGTCCGGCAGCTGTTTGCAGAGAGACAAGCGGTTGGCGCAGCGTAAAAAAAGAGAACTGCCGAAGCAGTCCTCTTAAGATGTTGATTGTACAAGCGAAGAAATACCCTGCAGACACCGCGATATTTGCGCGCGGTTTAAAACCTGATCCGCCAGAGAATAATACTGTCCGAGGTCGTTGTCCTGTAAAATGGCATGCTTGCGCATCCAATACATAGCCAGACACGTGGTATCATCCAATTCTGTATATCCTGCTTGAATTTGTGCCAGCTGGGTTTTATCTGTTTCTGTCAGAGAGACATCTATTTTCCGGTCTGCGAGATAGCGCAGGAACAATCGGCTGACAGAACCATAGGTCACGGTGTCCTGTGCAGAGACATCGTCAGAAATCAATGCGTGTTCCTGTGCCCAGGTTATCACAGCGGCGTCAGAAAGGCTTTGCGTGCCGCCTGCCATGCGATACAGGGCGCGCAGGACTTCTCCATAGGCTGCAGAGGCTTGTGCGCCGAATTCTGTGCGGGATTTTGCCTGCATATAGCCGTTTTCTGCGACAAATAGGGCACTTGCCTCCTCAAAAGGGTCGGTGATGTCGGAAAAATCATAACTTTCTGTTTGTTCGGCTGCTGATTTCCCAAATACATGGGCGTAGTAGTCGTTGTTCAGCACTTGCGTGGAAAACGAAAAAACATTGCTGACATACTGACAGTATGCTTGGGCGTCGGCATCTTTGACAGGACGGGTATCATACGATTGTGCGGTACCGGTTTCCGCGTTGTAGCGGAAAGAATCCGTCAAATAACTTTGGTCAGCCAGCATAGCAACATGGGTGCTGTCAGACAAAATATCTTTTCCGGCGAGCAGGCGGGAATCGTAGGAAACACCAAACAGATTGAGCAGAGTCGGCAGAATGTCGATATCACAGCAATAGGTATCCACATCGACCGGATGCATGTTTGGAATATAACACAAAAACGAATTGTGATATTTTTCAAATGTCGTGTCAATGTCCTTTCCGGCAAGCTCGTTGTATTGGCTTTCAGACAATCCATATGGATAATGGTCAGCGGTTAAAACAATCACGGTGTTGTCTGCCTGTCCTGCGCGTTCGAGCTGTTCAAACAAATCTTCCAAAGCATATTCCAGTTCCATGTTGCAGGCAAGATACGCCTGAACAGTTTCTGAATATGGCAGATTGCAGACGGCATCGCGGTTCTTGGCACTCATGGCGTTGTCCCAGTTGTACTGATAATGACCGGAAAACGTCATGTAATACGCGCAGAACGGCGTGCTGCTGTCCAGATACTCTGAGACAGAAGCATCTATCATATCCTTGTCAGAGGACGGCCATGACAGCGGCATGTCCAGACCGCTGCCGACTGCCCGAAACGTATAGCCCATATTGGGGTGCGTGTGATTGCGGTCATAGAATGTGCCGTAATAATTGTGATAGGCGTAGGCGGGATACCCGCGGGAAGCAAAGACGTTGCCCATACAGTACGGCAGATAGTTGCTGCGGGAAACATCAAAGCTGGAAGCAGTCTTTGTGCGCGACATGTCCGGCATCAGCCCCATGCACAGCGCATATTCCCCGTTTGTCGTTGTGTTGGGAAAACTGCAATAGTAGTTGTGAAAGCGAAAACCGCCGTTTGCCAGCTTGTACAGCGCAGGTGTGCGCTGTTCGTCAATGACATATGGACTGAACGATTCGGCGCAAATCATAATGAGATTGTAGTCTTTGGTCAGCCCAGTATATTGATTTTTATCAGTTGGCGCAATGGATGCACAATACTGGTCAAGGGCAGATACCGGATCATGCTTGGCGCTGTCAGCCAATGCGGAAAAATCCAGCGCGGCATCCACATTGTCAACGCCGGATGACGATTGCTCCAAATCGCCATCTAGGGCACTGGCGGTCAGTGTGACGGAGGAACCGCCCAGCTGTGCCAGACACTCCTCAAACATGGTAGCGGTGAGACCGGCATGGCGCACGCTGCTTTCCGTGGACGTACTGGTATTGGTCAGCAGGCGATATACCGTGCCGCCGTCCAGCAGGCGCAGAGCGCCGCTGGTCAGCACACAGATACCCGCCAACGCTCCCAATGCGGGAAGCAGCGTTTTGCGCGTCAGACGCGGCAAAACGACGCGGCGTGACCGCAGCAGATACCATGCAAGCGGAATCGGCAGGCACAGCGCAGCGACAGGAACAATTTGCTGGAAGATACCGTACACAACCTGTTCTTTGAAATTGGTCAGTGCGTTCGCGCCGAGCGTCAGCTGGGACAGCGGCATAAAGCTGCCGAAGATACCGTGATAGACGCATTGCACCGCGCAGCAAACGCACAGAAAACTCAAACAAGCGAGCGCAAGGCGTCCGCCGATTTTGGACGGAAACAGCGAACTGAAGCAGGCGATTGCGCTTCCGATGCAAATGCCGAACAAAATCGGAAAGAGCACATGTGCATCTGCGGTGTGAAATACGCTTATGTGCAAAACCAGCTCCAAGTATGCGCCGCATCCGGCAAACAGCAGCCAAGCGGAAACTGCCGGATTATTCCGCAAGATCGTAAATGTGAATTTCCGCGTTTGTGACATAGGTTACCTTCAAGTTGGACAGCTTCTGATAATGGTCGGTCGTGCCGTGAATTTTTTGTGCTTCGCGGCTGTCCCACAGCTCCAACAGGCACAGATCCTGCTCGGAATCCGTCGGATAATAGTAGTCGTATTTGCGGTTTCCATCCTCCGCGCGCGATGCCGTGTCGATGCCCTGCTCGACGATGTGACGGTAAAATTCTTCGCGCTTGCCGTCCTTGACGGTATAGCGAACGGTAACAAGAATGGGATTGCTCATAAGTGTCAGCTCCTTTTTTGAAAGTATCTTTAGTTTACCGTGAATTTGCCGCATTGACAAGAGGAAGTTTGCGAATTGTACATAGATAAATACCTATGAATAATCAAAAATATAGAAAGAAAAAATTATTTTATGGTTGAAAAGCAAATATACCGGTGCTACAATAAAAGCACGAACGAAAATGGCAGAAACCTGCATGAAATCAATAAAACAGTCGGGGATGCATCATCCCGCCAAAGTGAGGAATTGTTATGAAAAAGATTGACCCGCAGAGCTGGAAGGCGGATATGCCGCTGTTCCGCGAAAAAGCGATTGCATACGCCAAGGGCGAGATTAAAAAAGCAGAATACAAAGGTTTTTCCGGCCGTTATGGTAGCTATGCGCAGCATGATCCGTCCAAAAACATGCTGCGTCTGCGCATGCCGGCTGGCCGTGTGACTGCGCAGAAGCTCGCATACATTGCCGAAGCCATCCGCAAGTACAATGTGCCGCGCGCACACTTTACCACGTGTCAGACCATTCAGCTGCACGACATGGACGCAGAAACGACCAGCGATATCATGGAAGGCGCTTTGGATGTCGGCATTGTCACAATGGGCGGCGGCGGTGATTTTCCGCGCAACACCATGTGCGCACCGCTCAGCGGCGTGCAGAAGGGCGAATATTTCGACGTTCTGCCGTATGCGCAGGCGGTCGGTGAATTTGCAATGAATTTTATCAACGCAGAGCCGATGCCGCGCAAGCTTAAGGTTGGCTTTTCCAATTCTCCGGAAAACGTAACCCATGCGACATTCCGCGATATGGGATATGCCGCGCGTCCGGACGGAAAGTTTGATGTATACACGGCGGGCGGTCTCGGCAACAATCCGCGCTTTGGCGTCAAAGTGGCAGAGGCAGTAGAACCGGATCAGCTGCTGTTTTATCTCAAGGCAATGTGGGTAACCTTCCGCACCTACGGCGATTATCAAAATCGCGGTCATGCCCGCACGCGCTATTTGCAGGAAATTCTGGGCGGCGCAGACAAGTACAAGCAAGCTTATCTGGAAAAGCTCAAGGAAGTATACGCGTCCGGAGAGGATCTGACGCTGCACGTTGACCCGATTGTCTTTACCAAGACCGGAGACGGCAGCACGGTTTCCGACCCGCGCGTCATCGAGCAGAAGCAGGAAGGTCTGTACGCTGTCGCATGGCATCCGATTGGCGGTATGCCGACAGTAGAAGATCTGTGTGCAGTCAGCGATGCCATGTCTGCGATGGAGCAGGTAGAGATGCGCATTGCGCCGTACGAGACGGTATATATCATCAACCTGACCGGCACAGAGGCAAAGAAGATGCTGGAGCTGACACGCAGCACCGCAAAGACCGTCTTTGAGACCTCGGTTAGCTGCATCGGTGCATCGACCTGTCAGGTTGGCGTGCGCGACTCGCAGGCACTGCTGCGCGCTTGCGTAGAAGCTGTTCGAGAAGCAAAGATTCCGGACGGCGCGCTGCCGCAGATTCACATTTCCGGATGTCCGTCCTCCTGCGGTACGCATCAGGTTGGAGAGATGGGCTTCCGCGGAGCCATCAAAAACAAACAGCCCGCCTATATGTTTTATCTGAGCGGCTGCGACCGGCAGGGAGAAGAGAAAATGGGTGCAGAGCTGGGAACGATTCTGGAAACCGAAATTCCAAGATTTCTCGTGGAGTTGGGACAGACAGTAGCTGCCAGCGGAAAGGACTATTTTGCTTGGAAAGCGGAGAATCCGGACGGCGTGGAGAAAATCGCGGCACCGTATCTCGCAGAGTAATTGTATTTGCATAACACAAAACGGACAGAGACCGAGACGGCTTCTGTCCGTTTTTTTGCAAAAAAATAAAATTATAACAATCGTCCGTTTTCCTGCCCAAACAGCGTTTTGACAAGTTTTCCGTCTCGAATAAGAAGCACGTGCACCGGCGTGTATTCGTGAAAGCAGTTGACAATCACATGCGCCGCACCGCGCGATTGTCCGTCCCACAAAACGAGAACCGCGTCGCTGTAGCGAATGATGGATAGATTGCGCTGCAACGGTGCAGACTTATGATAGACCTGATAGTCCGGACGAAAAATTTTCATCGGCAGATGGTTGCGGCGGGCATATTCTTCCGCCAGCTCATCGGCACCGGAGGCACCGCCGGATACGATCTCGCTGACTCCGCGCGGGATGTAGGCTTCTAAAATTGGATACGCGTCCTTCGTCACGGAACGAGAACCGACGATGGCAATTCGCATGATTATCTCTCCCTCATACACATTCTGTCTGTACTATACCATAAATAAAAAAGCGGTTCAATATCTGCAGCGGCGTTTTCGAAATCTGGATGCACATGCAATGGCTGGACATGCCGCCAGACATGGGCACGCATAGAGTCCGGAGGCGGCGGAAAATCTAAAGAGGAAGGGAGAGGATGCGATGAACAGAATCAGAACGTGTTGGAGCGGTGTACTGGCAGCTGTTTTGCTGCTCTCGTGCACCGCACAGGCGGCGGATCTCATTGCGCTGGGCGTTCCGGCGGGTGTGCGCATGACAGCGGAAGGCGTTGTGATTTCCGGCATGTCGGAGCTGGATACACCGGCGGGTGCTGTGAGTCCGGGACAAGCGGCTGGGTTGGAAACCGGTGATATTTTGCAGGAAGCGGACGGCGTAGTCATTGATTCGAGCGAAACACTGGCGGACATTGTGCGAAACAGCGGCGGGTATCCGATTCAGCTTGCGGGACTGCGCGGCGATACCAAGATTTCCGCGGCAGTACAGCCGGTGCAGACCACGTCGGACGGCGCCTATCAAATCGGATTGCTGATTCGGGACAGCATGGCGGGTATTGGTACGCTCACATATGTCGATCCGAAAAATGGGACATTTGGCGCGCTGGGACATCCGGTCACGGACGTTGATAGCGGGGCGCGGCTGCCGCTGGAAACCGGCTCGATTATTCCGGCACAGGTCATTCGTGTTGAAATGGGAACGGCAGGAAAACCGGGAGAGCTGATCGGCACGTATGACTTTTCGACACAATTGGGACAGCTGGATGATAACACGGCGTGCGGCATTTTCGGCACGCTGACAAATCGCAGCCTGTATGCGGGACAACCGGTTTTGTCTACGGCGGAAGCCGAGGAGGTGCACACGGGAGAGGCGGAAATTTTGACCTGCGTTTCCGGTTCGCAGCCCAAGCGGTATGCCGTTGCAATTGAAAAAATCGCGCCGCATGCTGCGGACAGCCGAAATCTGTCTTTGCGCGTGACGGATCAAGCGCTGCTGGAGCAGACGGGCGGCATTGTGCCGGGGATGAGCGGTTCGCCCATTCTTCAGGACGGGAAAATCGTGGGCGCTGTGACGCATGTGCTCGTCAATCACCCGAATCGGGGATATGGAATCCTCATTGGAAATATGCTGGAGGCAGCGGGATAATCAGAAAAAATCGAAGCGCGGCGCGTGTGCCGCGCTTCGAATGCTGTCTATGCCAGATAACGACAAAAATCACATAAATATAAAAACATATATATCGCGGAAAAATTCGGAAAAATACGGTGGTAAAACCGAGAACAAGTTAAAAATGCCGGATATTTTTTCGAAATATGTTGAGCACGGGCGAAATATTTTTATGAAAAAATGAGTGAAATTTATTGTCTTTTCCGAAAAATTGTGATACGCTGATGCTGCCGGAAAACGGTAAATTCTAACGGAAATGCTGGAAGGCAGGGAATGATCACATGGAGAATACGATTCGTGTATTGATTGCGGATGAAGATAAGGAGTTTTGCGCGATGCTGCGCGAAACGTTCTGTATTGATGAACGCATGGAGATTATTGGAACATACGGAGATGGAAACGGATTGGCGCAGCGCATTTTGCAGGATGCGCCGGATGTCGTGCTGATGGATCTGGTTTTGCCGGGGGTGGACGGTCTGACCGTTTTGCATGAACTGAACGAGGCAGAACCGGCGAAAATGCCCGTCATTTTTGTGGTGAGCAGCTTTGCATCACAGGAGACGACGGAAGAATGCAATGCACTGGGCGTCAGCTTTTATCTGCGCAAGCCGGTAGATTTACAAGCGCTGGCACAGCGCGTGTGCCGCTATGGCGGGCAGAGAAACTATGTGCGCTCGGCTGCGGTGCGCATCCCGAATGAAGAGCTGGAAATTGAAATGCGCGTGACGGATATCATCCATCAAATCGGTGTACCGGCACATATCAAAGGGTATCAGTATTTGCGCGAAGCAATTATTATGACCATTCACGACATGGAGGTAATCAATGCGATTACAAAGGTATTATACCCGACTGTCGCGAAAAAATTCAAAACAACATCCTCCCGTGTGGAACGCGCCATTCGCCATGCGATTGAAGTGGCATGGGATCGCGGTGATGTGGACACCTTGCAGGAGTATTTTGGCTTTACAGTGTCAGGCGCAAAGGGAAAACCGACAAACAGTGAATTTATCTCTATGGTCGCAGACCGTCTGCGGCTGGAACTCAAAATCGGATGAATGCAAAAAGCCGAAGACCGCGCGATCTTCGGCTTTTTGCTTATCTGCAGTAATAATCGCTGGATAGTATTTGATTGTTCGCGGCGAGATACCGCGAAGTTCGTGTGTTCATGGCCGCAATCTCGGTCTGTGTGATGGTATGGTTGGGAAAGGTGTATGCGACTGCACCGTTTTGATAGACGGCGTCGCTTGTAATCCAGCTGCCGTCGCTGAAAATCGCATATCCCGCATAGGTCTCGTCGAAAATATCATGTCCGAGGTATCCGGCGCAGTCCATGCCGAAGAGGTTGAGCAGAGTCGGCGCCAGATCTGTTGTATTGCACGGCTTGGTGACGGTCATCGGCTGCATATCTGCAGACCAAATAAAACAAGGCGTGCGCTCTACAAGCAAATCCGCGGGGACATGAGACAGCTCCCGCACGCGCTGCTGATCGTTCATCGTATAAGCGTAGTGGTCGGTCACGCCGATAATCACGGTGTTGTCTAATAGACCGCGTTGCTGAAGCGTTTGCAGCAGCTGCGCGAAGAAATCATCGAGCAGCCGGATTTTTGCATAGTAATACGGAACCTCGGAACAGCTGTCGCAGTTGGCGTACTGCGGGTACTTTTGCAGCGCATATGTGCCGACGGAATCTCCGTTTCCATACGGCATATGTGCATTGCGCGAGATGACAAAGTTGAAAAACGGCCGGTCTGTGGGCAGCAGCTTGTTTTGCAGCGCAGGATTCGTCAACACAAAACAATCCTCATATAGTTCACTGGAAAAAGAATTGTTTGTGTAATCCATATAGCTGATGTATTGCTCGTACCCCATGGCAGGATCCATGACGCCGCGGCTGTAAAAAGACGGGCTGTTGTAATGGAATGCATTGGCGGTATAGCCGCTCGTCCGGAATTGATTGGGCAGGCTTTCGGAAAAATCATTTGTCTGATAGGAAGTCACGAGTGTTCCGTCGGTTGGAGAAAAAATGCCGGTGTTCATCGCAAATTCTGAATTAAACGTGCGCGCGCTGCCGTACAGCGGTGTGCAAAAATTGGTAAACTGGATGCCCTCCTGCATCAGCCGCGTGATGGTCGGCGCAGAATCCTGCGTAATTGTCCAATCATCGGCACTCTCCATCAATACCAAGATGACATTTTTTCCGCGCAGTTTTCCGGTCATGGAATTGGACGCTCCGGCGCTGCCGTAGGCGTTTAAATACGCGGAGACCTGTGCCCGTGCCTGCTCGGCATCGGTCTGGCACAGCGCGGGCTGCATAAAGTGCTCCGAAATATCATATGCGGCTGTTTGATATAATCCGACCGTTTTGCAGACGCCGAGGGCATCATAGCGCGTGTTGTCCGGTGCGCAGAAGGACACCAGAGCGGCGGCGGTCAGTGCACCAAAGCACACCGGCACGAAACGAAAACGGTTTGGCTGTGTACGTGGACGTAGCCGGCAGGCAAGCAGTGACAACGCAAGCAATCCCGCTGCACCTGCGAGAAAACCAACAGATAAATAGGAAAACACAGAATTGGCAAATGCTGCACCGTCGCGCAGATAGGCAAGATCGCGCAGCCATAGAAATCGTTGGAAGATACAGAAATAACCGGATTGTATCAACGCATAGCAAATGACAAGCAGGTTCGCAAGGGTGCCGAGCAGGCGGGCAGCAGCTTGCGGAAGCAGAGACAGCAGAGCCGTACATATGGCAGCCCATACGGCGGAGCAGAGAAGCGGAAAAAATGCCGCTGTGTGGGATATGCACGACACAAACAGTGCCGGTGCAAACCATGCGAGCCATGGCAACCCATATAATCGGATAACATAGCAGCGAGACAACATATCGCCTTCTTTCACAGGAGAATACTTGTATTATAGCCGTATTCCGCGCAGGACGTCAATTTTTATTCGCCCACCCTAGTAAATTGCCCTGCATTCATGGTATAATCAATAGTTAGAAGAAATGGAGGGCATACAATGAAGCTGATGGCAATAGATGGCAACAGCATACTCAATCGCGCCTTTTATGGCGTGCGGCTGCTGACCAACCACGAGGGATTGTTTACCAATGCGGTATATGGTTTTTTATCCACGCTGTTTAAATTACAGGACGAGCACAAGCCGGACCGTATTGTGGTATGCTTTGACGTCAGAGAAAAGACCTTTCGGCATAAAGAATATGCAGAGTACAAGGGAACACGAAAGGGTATGCCGGACGAACTGGCGCAGCAGCTTCCGCTCATTCGGGAAGTGCTGGACGCGATGGGAATCCCATATATGGAAAAGGCAGGATTTGAAGCGGATGATTTGCTCGGCACATTGAGCCGACAGGCAAATGACCATGGAGATACCTGTCTGATTGTAACCGGAGATAAAGACGCCCTGCAGTTGATCGGCGGCGGAACCAGCGTTCTGCTGTCCATCACGCGCAAGGGTCAGACCACCATTACAGAATACACAACGGATGTATTCCGCGAGCAGTATGGCTTTGACCCGATTCACATGATCGATCTCAAAGCACTGATGGGTGATACGTCGGACAATATTCCGGGTGTGCCGGGCATTGGAGAAAAAACCGCCATGGGACTGATTCAGAAATTTGGTTCTGTGCAGGCGGTTTATGAAAATATTGAGGATCCGTTTATCAAAAAAGGACAGCGCGCGAAGCTGTTGGACGGCAGAGAAGCGGCGGACAAGAGCCTGCATCTTGTGACGATTGTGCGCGATGTGCCGCTGGCGTGCACTGCGGCGCAACTGCCGGAAGTGCAAATGGACGAGACGGCATTGTATCGGCTGTTTACGCGTTTGGAATTTAAAAATTATATCACGCGGCTGGGATTGCATGCACCGGAAGAAGATGCTGTGCCAAAAAGAGAAATCGTGCACAAAGAGCTGCACAGCGGAGAGCAATTATTTGCGGCGATTGCGGACAAGCAGGAGCTGATTTTAACTGCTCCGCACTCGCTGGAGGCTGTCTGCGTGCTCTCGGAAGATACCGCCTACCTGCTGTGTGCCGATCAGGTCGGAACGCAGAGCTGGCACACGGTTCTGCAGCAGCTGTTTTCCGGAAAGTATCCGCTGACCGTGCACGACGGCAAGCCGTATCTTTTGGCGCTGCTGCAGGAAGGCATCCAAGCGGCGGATTTTGCCTGTGATACTGCGCTGGGAGCTTATCTGCTGGATCCGTCTGAATCTGGATACGGACTGGAAAAAGTGGCGCTTGCGTATTTGAATCAAGAACTGGCGCCGGTTTCGGATTATGAAGCGGAGGACGCCTTTTCCCCGCTCGGCGGGCGGGAAACTGCGCTGCGCACGCTGGCGGATCATGCGGCTGCCATACAGGAAATGGCACAGGAGATTGTGCGGAATATCAAAAAGCAAGGCATGTATGACCTGTTTCACACCATCGAACTGCCGCTGGAAGGCGTGCTCGCCTCGATGCAGTTTTATGGATTCCAAGCGGATGCAGATGCTCTGCGGGCGTTTGGCGATACACTGACACAGCGGATTGATGAGCTGACGATGGAGATTTATCGAGAGGCAGGACGGGAGTTTAACATCAACTCGACCAAAATGCTTGGTCAAATTTTGTTTGAAGAGCTGGAATTGCCGGTTATCAAAAAAACCAAAACCGGCTATTCCACCAACATTGAGGTTTTGGAAGCTCTCAAGGGCTATCATCCGATGGTTGGCATGGTGATTGAATATCGCCAGCTGACCAAGCTGCGCTCGACCTATGTAGACGGCTTGCTTAAGGTCATCGGTGACGATGGACGCATTCACTCGACGTTCCAGCAGATGGTGACGGCCACCGGACGCCTCAGCTCCACCGACCCGAATTTACAGAACATTCCAGTTCGCACGGAACTCGGCAGTGAGCTGCGGCATATGTTTGTGGCAAAGCCGGGATGCGTGCTGGTTGATGCTGACTATTCGCAGATTGAACTGCGTGTGCTTGCGGACATCGCAAAGGACGAAACGATGATGCAAGCGTTTTGCAGCGGCACGGACATTCATGCCATGACGGCATCGCAAGTGTTCCATGTGCCGATTGAGGAAGTGACGGCGTCTATGCGCCGGTCATCGAAGGCGGTAAATTTTGGCATTGTATACGGAATATCCGGCTATTCGCTGTCCAATGATATTGGTGTTTCCGTGAAAACGGCGACCGAATACATCAACAAATATTTGTCGGTATATCATGGCGTGCGAGAGTATATGTTGCGCATCAAGGAGCAGGCAAAGCAGGACGGCTTTGTTCAAACGGCGTATGGCCGCAAACGCTGGCTGCCGGAACTCAAGTCTAAAAACACGAACATTCGCAAGCTGGGCGAACGCATGGCACTCAATACACCGATTCAGGGCACGGCAGCGGATATCATCAAGATTGCCATGCTGCGCGTGTACCGCAGACTGCAGAAGGAGCACATGCAGAGCAGACTGGTCCTGCAGGTGCATGACGAACTAATTTTGGAAGCACCGGAACAGGAAGTAGAGCAGGCAAAGCGCATCCTCAAAGAAGAAATGGAAGCGGCCTGCCAGCTCAACGTACCGCTGATTGTCGATGTCGCATGCGGGCACGACTGGTATGCCGCAAAGGGTTGACGGTATGATTCTGTTTGTAGATTACAACGATGTATTTCGCGCGCCCATGGCGGCAGCGCTGTACACACAGAAGCATGGCAGGCGGGCGTACAGCGCCGGTGTTTATGCAGAGGAAGGTGCACAGCTCGGGGACGCCATACGGCCGAAGCAGCTGCGCACCCATTTGGCACGGCAGCTGTCTGCGTCTATGCTGGCAAAAGCGGATGAAATTTGGTGTGTCACCGCAGCGATTGCGCGGCACCTGACGGAAGAACATCCGGAGGCGAGCAAAAAAATTCATGCGTTGCCGGAGATTTCTGATCCGGCAGGAAGCGGGCGCGACGGTTATGCGCGGTGCGAACAGCGCATTCGCCGCATTGTGGAGGAAATGCCATGACAGATATACAAATCACACGGTTTGAACAATCTCATGTCCAAGCCGTTGCGCAAATAGAGCAGGCGTGCTTTGCCGATCCGTGGACGGAGGACGGGCTGCGCGAGGAGCTGGATAACAGCTGTGCGCGGTTTCTCACGGCGGTGACGGCGGACGGCACCGTGGCGGGGTATATTGGCTGCCATACCGTGCTGGACGAAGGCTATATTGCCAATGTGGCGGTGTCGCCGGTATTTCGCAGACAGGGCATCGGCAGACAGCTTGTCCGGACGCTGCTGGAGCGCTCCGAAGATCTCGCGTTTGTCACACTGGAGGTTCGCGCGTCCAATGCGGCGGCAATCGCCCTGTATACGGAGTGCGGGTTTCAGTCCGTCGGTGTTCGCAAAAAGTTTTACAGCCATCCGACAGAGGATGCGCTGCTGATGACAGTATTTTTACAGGCTGAATAAAGGAAAGAACGATTATGAAGATTTTAGCAATCGAATCGTCCTGTGACGAGACCGCAGCGGCGGTCATTGAAGACGGACGAAAGATTTGTTCCAATATTATCAACTCGCAGGCGGAAGAACACGCGCTGTATGGCGGCGTCGTGCCGGAGATTGCAAGCCGCGGTCACGTAGAAGCGATTTCCGGCGTAGCACAGGCCGCTGTGCGTGAAGCCGGTCTCACGATGGAGGAAATAGACGCCATCGCGGCGACATGTGCGCCGGGGCTGATTGGTGCGCTGCTGGTCGGCTCCAATTATGCCAAGTCGCTGGCGTGGGCGCTGCAAAAACCGTTTATTCCGGTGCATCATATTCGCGGTCATATCGCGGCAAATCTGTTGGCGTTTCCGCAGCTGGAGCCGCCGTTTCTGTGTCTGTCTGCGTCCGGCGGCTCGTCCATGATTGTGCTGGTCAAAGACTATACGGATATGGAAATTCTCGGCGGAACGCGCGACGATGCCGCAGGCGAAGCGTTTGACAAAGTCGCCCGCGTGCTGGGTGTCGGTTATCCGGGCGGCCCGAAGATTGACAAACTGGCGCAGGGCGGCAATCCAAAGGCGTATAAGCTGCCACATTCGCATGTGGATGGTGCGCCGCTGGACTTTTCGTTTTCCGGTCTCAAAACAGCCGTCATCAATCTGGCGCACAATGCAGAGCAGAAGGGAGAACCGCTGGATCGCCATGACCTCGCGGCATCGTTCCAGCGGGCGGTCAGCGATACGCTGGTGCCGCGCCTCAAGCTCGCTGCAGAGCAGACCGGCGTGCGCCGTTTGGTCGCAGCCGGCGGTGTGGCGGCGAATTCTCAGCTGCGTGCAGACCTTGAAAAAATGGCAGAGGGATTTGGCGTGCCGATTTATATGCCGCCGCTCAGTCTGTGCGGCGACAATGCCGCGATGATTGGCGCACAGGCATATTATGAATTTCTTGCAGGAAATACCGGCACAATTTGGCAAAATGCCTTTGCTACAGCGGAAATCTCGGAGAAAATCTGTCAAAAGAACGGAATTGCAAAAAGACGGGCAAAAAGGTAGAAAAGTTTGGCGAAAAGGTGTAAAATGAAAGAGAACTTCCAAAATTCTCTCTGAAGAATTTCAGAGTACCCTGTTTGGATGAGATAAAAAATCGTGCAGGATTGCGCGAGTGAAAATTCAAAGCAGCTGCGGGCGAGCGGAAACAGCCGCCGCGCACGGTACATAAGCAGGAGGAGACGATCCGTCATGGAAAAGATTAAAATGACCACACCGCTCGTCGAGATGGACGGCGACGAGATGACCCGCGTCATCTGGCAGATGATTAAAGACGAGCTGATTTGCCCTTTTGTAGATCTGAAGTCCGAATATTATGATCTGGGACTCAAGCATCGAAACGAAACCGATGATCAGGTGACCGTTGACTCGGCAGAGGCAACCAAGAAGTACGGCGTTGCCGTCAAGTGTGCAACCATCACACCGAATGCAGCACGTATGACCGAGTACAACCTCAAGGAAATGTGGAAGAGCCCGAACGGCACCATTCGTGCCATTCTGGACGGCACCGTATTCCGTGCGCCGATCCTCGTCAAGGGTGTTGAGCCGTACGTCAAGAACTGGGTCAAGCCGATTACCATTGCGCGTCACGCATACGGTGACGTATACAAGGGCGTCGAGATGAAGGTTCCGGGCCCGGGCAAGGTAGAGCTGGTGTACACCGCGGAGGACGGCACGGAGACGCGCGAGACCGTGCATGATTTCCAGTCCGCAGGCATTGTACAGGGTCAGCACAATCTGGTTCCGTCTATTGAGAGCTTTGCGAGAAGCTGCTTTGGCTTTGCTGTTGACACCAAGCAGGATCTTTGGTTTGCAACCAAGGACACCATTTCCAAAAAGTATGACCACACATTTAAGGACATTTTCCAGGAGATTTACGACAACGAGTACAAGGAAATCTTCGAGAAGATGGGTCTGGAGTATTTCTACACGCTGATTGATGATGCTGTAGCCCGCGTCATTCGCTCCAACGGCGGCTATATCTGGGCGTGCAAGAACTATGACGGCGATGTCATGAGTGATATGCTGGCAACGGCGTACGGCTCTTTGTCTATGATGACATCGGTGCTCGTTTCCCCGAAGGGCGTCTACGAGTACGAGGCAGCACACGGCACCGTACAGCGCCATTACTACAAGCACCTGAAGGGCGAGGAGACCTCTACGAACTCCATCGCAACCATTTTTGCATGGACAGGTGCTCTGCGCAAGCGCGGCGAGCTGGATCAGCTGCCGGAACTGTCCGCATTTGCTGACAAACTGGAAAAAGCTTGCATTGACACCGTAGAATCTGGTAAGATGACTAAGGACCTTGCACTTATCACCAAGTTGGAGCATGTCACAACTCTGAATACGGAAGGCTTCATCAAGGCTGTCCGCGAGACGCTGGAAGCTTCTCTGTAAGAGGAATATCAGGAGGAGTAATCAGTGGCTAACACAAAAAACGTATCCAAAGCAGTCGTGAACCGCCTGCCGCGGTATTACCGCACGCTTCGGGAGCTTGCCGATCAGGGCATTGGACGCATTTCGTCTAAGGAACTTGCCCTGCAGATGGACCTGACTGCCTCACAGATCAGACAGGATTTGAGCTGCTTTGGCGGCTTTGGTCAGCAGGGATATGGTTATAGTGTAGATAAGTTAATCGTGGAGTTGGAGCGCATTCTCGGTGTTGCCGGAAGCCAGCGGGCGATTTTGCTCGGCGTCGGTAATCTGGGACGGGCACTGCTGCGCAACTTCGATTTCTCCTACTGCGGCGTTCGTCCGATTGCGGCATTTGACACCGCCCAAACGGTTGTGGGCAGCGACTTCCGCGGCATTCACGTACATGCCCTGCAGGAGCTGGAAGAATACTGCGAGCGCGAACGGCCGGATATTGCGGTTCTGTGCGTGCCGGCGGATAAAGCGATGGACATGGCACAGCGTCTGGTTAAGAACGGCATTCGCGGCATCTGGAATTTCTCTAATGTCTCGATGAAAGAGGATGTGCTGGGCGTTCCGGTACAGGATGTTCATTTTTCCGATTCGCTCATGACGCTTTGCTACCGCATGAAAGACACCGATCCGTTTGACGAAATCAACGAGATTGAGTAAAACATACCATACAAACCTCCCGCGGGTGAAAACCTGCGGGAGGTTTTTTCACGTAAAAAAATGTATCACCTTCTGGTTGTCCCTGCGATAGTATGGGAATGAAAAAATTGAAACAGGAGGAATCTGTTATGTGCAACAACTGCAACAATGGCTTTGACTGCTGGTGGATTCTCATCTTGATCCTGCTTATTTGCTGCGGCGGATCCGGCTGCGGCGGCTGGAACTGTGGCTCCTGCGGCAATTGCGGTTCCTGCGGCTGTGGCGGCTGTGGTGGCTGCGGTTCCTGCGGCGGCTGCAACAATTCCTGCGGCGGCTGCGGTGATTGCTGCTGACAAAGCGTGACTTTCCTGTGAACTGTTGCTCAGAACATTGCATCGCGCCATTTTCTGTGTTAAAATGATAAAAAACAAAGGAAAGTGTGTTTTCATCCATGGCTAAAAATAAGATAAAATTTTCAGAGGACAAAAAGTATCATAAGTGGCGCCGCATCGGCTTTTATTGCCTGTATGCAGCCATTGCATTGGCAGTTGTCTGCATTGTGCTGGGGCAAGTGTTTGGCATGGACAGCAAGCCGTGCCTGTATTCCGGCTATGCGGCAATCGTGCTGGTTATCTGGTTCTATCTCATCAACTTCTTCAAGTGGCGCTGCCCGAACTGCCACAAGACGCTGCCGCTGCTCGGACCGGTGCTGGAGTGCCGTGTATGCAAGCATAAGTTTGTTGATGACAAGGGCAATCAGGTTTGGTAACAGGAATGAAAATGCGGTACGGTTTTTCGTACCGCATTTTTTATGCCCAGTAAAATAAGATCAAAAAAATCCGCAGAGCTTTTTGAGCGCTCTGCGGATTTTTGCGTGGAATTTAGAAATTTTGATAGAACAACCCGTGCTGATTGCAGTACCAGACGAGAATACCGTGGCGAAAGTACGGCAGGCGGGTTTCCATGTTCCACTCCGGATATAGTTTTCGCGTCACGACGGTATCTCCGGTGAGCAGCGTGACGAAAGCAATCGAATGATCTTTGGTCATGGGATGGTCGGAAATCACATGCCATTCGTTTTCCAGTTTTTCCAGTGTCACTGTTTGGTCGTCGGATGCCTTTTGCGGCGTGAGCGGGAGCAGCTTTTTGCCGCAGCAGCTCACCTGTGCTTCTCCGGAAGCGGTGATGAGATTGCCGCATGTGGGGCAGATATAGAACAGCAGCTTTTTCATGTTGCCTGCCAAAACGCGGCGCGTGGGCAGCTGTCCGTCCAACAGGGCGGACAAATCCAACTTGAGGATTTCTGAAAGCTGCGGCAGCAGGGATAAATCCGGACAGCCTAACCCGCATTCCCACTTGGAAACGGTTTTGTCACTGATGTTCATTTTGTCCGCAAGCTCCTGCTGTGTGAAGCCGTGCTCACGGCGGGCGGCGCGAATGAGTTCGCCGATTTTCTTTTGATTCATGATATAAACCTCCTGCGCTTATCATACCGCAAGTGGAGACAAAATCCAATCTACGCTCCGCAGAGTTCTTGAAAAGCTGGACAAAGTATGATATATTGCTATGCGGATTGAAAAGGAGCGGGATTTTCATGAATACGAAACAGAGCTTTGCAATCAAAGGCGACATTTGTTTTTGCAAGATGAAAGACCAGTGGACAACAATGAAAAACGCCTACGCCGTGTGCGAAACCGGCATTTCTCAGGGCGTTTTTGCGCAGCTGCCCGAGCAGTATGCGCATTTTCCGGTATACGATTTTACCGGAAAGCTGATTATTCCGGGGTTGGTGGATCTGCACATGCATGCACCGCAGTATGCATTCCGCGGCATGGGTATGGATTTGGAATTGATGGATTGGCTTGGTCAGCAAACATTTCCGGAAGAAGCAAAATATGCAGACCTTTCCTATGCCGATAAAGCATATACGATTTTTGCGGATAATATCAAGCACAGCGCGACATCTCATGCGTGTCTGTTCGCCACGCAGCACCGCGCGGCGACGGAATTGCTGATGGATCGCATGGAGCAGACGGGAATGATCAGCTTTGTCGGCAAGGTCAATATGGATCGAGAGGCACCGGATAACCTGCGGGAAAGCAGTGCAGAGGCATCCGCACAGGAGACCCTGCGTTGGCTGTACGAAATCGCAGGAAAGTATCAGCGCACGAAACCGATACTGACACCGCGCTTTATTCCATCGTGCACGCCGGAACTGCTCGCAAAGCTGCAAATCATCCAGCAGGAGTACAAGCTGCCGGTGCAGTCGCATCTGTCGGAAAATACGGGAGAAATTGCGTTTGTACATGAACTTTGTCCGGATGCAAGGTTTTACGGCGATGCCTATGATGCCTATGGTCTGTTTGGCAGACAGCATCCGAAAGAACACACCTATCCGGCGATTATGGCACACTGTGTGCACTCGACGGAGGAGGAAATCAAGCTGCTGCGGGACAACGGCGTGTTTGTCGCGCACTGCCCTGCATCCAACACCAATTTGTCGTCGGGTATCGCGCCGATTCGCCGCTATTTGGAAAATCATATGCATGTGGGCTTGGGCAGCGATATCGCGGGCGGTCACACGGAATCAATATTGCGGGCGGTCTGCGATGCTGTGCAGGTTTCCAAACTGTATTGGCGGCTGGTTGATAACGGTGCCGTGCCGCTGACGTTCTGTGAAGCGTTTTATCTGGCGACCAAGGGCGGCGGTGCGTTCTTTGGCAGCGTAGGCAGTCTGGAGCGCGGGTATGATTTCAGCGCTGTTGTGCTGGATGACAGCAGCTTGCGGCATCCGTTTGCGCTGACCATTCCCCAGCGCTTGGAGCGCGCGGCGTACAGTGCGTTGGATGCGTATGGCATCTGTGCAAAATTTGTATCCGGCACGCTGCTGTTTGACCGCACGCATTCAAAATAATCCCATCGCTTTGGCGTCGGGATAGACGGCGAGCAGATATTGGACACCAAGGCGCGTTAATAGCTGCGCTTTGGCTTGCAGGGTATCCGCGTCATCAAATAAAACGAAATGCGCCTGATCGTCTTTGGTATAGGTAAAGTATTTGGCGCATAATTCGCGCGAGAAAAAGACCGCAGAACCGGTAGCCGTCCGCAGTGCTTGAAATTGCTTGGCGGTCAGCACTGTTCCACTGGGAGACGCGCAGGGGAGCGGGAAATCCATACAGGTGCAGGTGAGCTGTGCGGCGAGCCGATGCTCTCCAAAGCGCGAGAGCAAATTGGAAAAATACTCCTCCAAACTGCCGCCGGAAATGACGGTGTCCGCGATGACTTGCGCATGCGGCGCGTAGTCTGCCAGCGGGAGCGGAACGAACAGCGTGAGGTTTTGCTGCTGCGTCTCGCGATTCAAACAAGCCGTCAGCTCTTGCAGCAGCGGCCGCTCAAAATCCGCCAAAATTCCCGTGCAGTGCCGGTTTTGCGCGGCACAGACTGCCTCTCGCGCGAATGCGGCGCAGTGCTTGGGAATGCCGCGGCTGTCCGCGATGCCGAGATAATCGCCGCGGGAACCGGCGGGCAAAGCGGTCAGAGAAAACGTCCCTTCTTCGGACAGGCGGGAGCAAAAATGGACACAGGAAAAGCCGGCTTGTCTGGTCTGCTGGGCGTCCGCTCCGGCGGCTGCAATCATCCAATGAATGTTTGATGTCATGCGATGTCCTCCCTTTGTTTTTTGCGTGTCTTTGGTTGCAATTTAGACGGAAATCCAGTACACTATATGAGGTGATTACATGAAAACAATATTTGGCCCGGCGGGCAATGCAGTGTCCTTTACACAGGCGGGCTTTCAGGCGACGAAAGATGCGCCTGCATGGATCGCTGCAAAAGGTCTGACTGCGTATGAGTATCAGTGTGGACGCGGCGTTCGCATTGGGTCAGAAACTGCAGGTCTCATCGGACAAGAGGCACAAAAGCATGGTATTCAGCTGTCGCTGCATGCGCCGTATTTTATCAATTTGTCCACCGATGAGGCGGAAAAGAAACAGAAGAATATTGGCTATGTGTTGGAAAGCTGCCGTGCGGCGCGCTACATGGGCGCAGACCGCATTGTCGTTCATACCGGCGGCGTGGGCAAAAAGCGCACGCGGGATGCCGCGATGGCAAACAGCCGCGTCAATGTCCGCGAAATTTTGGCGGCAAAAGAAGATGCGGGCTATACCGACATCACGATTTGTCTGGAGACGATGGGAAAAATCAACGTGATTGGCACCGCACAGGAAATCATGGAGCTGGTTGCGCTGGATGATCGGCTGCTGCCGTGCATTGACTTCGGGCATCTCAATGCGCGCACACACGGCGAGATGGCGACACGAGAAGAAGTTGCCGCTCTGTTTGATTTGATGGAACAGACCATCGGCATCGAACGGGCGAAAATCTTTCACAGCCATTTTTCTAAAATTGAATACAGCAAGGGCGGAGAAGTCCGCCATTTGACATTTTCTGATGAAATCTATGGTCCGCCATTTGAACCGATCGCTGCGGAGACGGCGGCGCGCGGCTATACACCCAGATTTATCTGTGAGTCTGCCGGCACGCAGGCGGAAGATGCCGTGACCATGATGCATATCTATCAAAACTATATGAAGCAAACAGGTTGAATCAGAAGCAGAATCGAGGCAATTTTTTATGCTGAAGCAAATTCAGGAAGCCCTGCGCCAGGCTGATTTTGACGCAATTTTGATTACCAGTCCGCAAAACCGACGCTATGTGACGGGGTTTCCGTCCTCGGCAGGCGTTTGCGTGGTGACAGAGAAGAGTGGGTATCTGTTTACGGATTTCCGCTATATTGAAGCGGCAAAAAAACGCGTCCGCGCGGGCATTCAGGTGGATATGGTGCGCCGGTCTTATGCGGCGATGGTCAATGCGGTGTGCCAGCGCGATGGCGTCAAGACGATTGCATTTGAAGAAGGATTTATGACCTGTGCGGATCATGCACAGTGGGAACCGGCGCTGATGGCAAAGATGCAGCCGATGGGCTCGCTCATCAGCGACCTGCGCGAAATCAAGACGGAAGAAGAAGTCGCGTGCTGCGTCAAGGCACAGCGCATCGCAGAGCGCGCACTGGCAGAGACACTCAATGACATTCACGCCGGCGTGACGGAAAAACATATTGCGTCGCTGCTGGAATTTCGCATGCTGGACTACGGCGGAGAAAAGATGTCGTTTGATCCGATTGTGGTCTCCGGCAAAAAATCTTCAATGCCGCACGGCGTTCCGTCGGAAAAAATCATCGAGGACGGCGATTTTGTCACGATGGATTTCGGCTGTACGTATGAAGGGTACTGCTCGGACATGACGCGCACCGTCGCTGTCGGTCATGTGACGGAGGAGATGGACAAAGTCTATCACATTGTGCTCCGTGCGCAGGAAGCTGGCATTGCGGCGGCAAGACCCGGCGTTACCGGCGCGTTTGTCGATAAGGCGGGCCGTGACATCATCGCAGCAGAGGGCTATGGCGCGTGCTTCGGACACAGCTTCGGCCATGGCATCGGCATTGATATTCATGAGCTGCCGCTGGCAGCACCGCGCTATGAGAAACTTTTGCGCGCGGGCAACATTATTTCGGCAGAACCGGGCATCTATATTCCGGAAAGATTTGGCGTTCGTATTGAAGATATGCTGTGCATTACGCCGGATGGATGCCGAGATTTGACAAATGCGCCGAAACAGCTGACAATTTGTAAGTAAGGCTTGCAAAAGTCGATATAATAGGGTAGAATAATAAGAGATTTACTGAAAATTTATAACTTGTTTTATATGGAGGAATTGTTTTATGCAGGCAGGCGAATTTCGTAACGGTGTTACCTTCGAGCTGGACGGCAATGTATTGCAGGTCATTGAGTTCCAGCATGTAAAGCCGGGCAAGGGTGCCGCTTTCGTTCGTACCAAGATGAAGAACGTCATTACCGGTGCTGTTACCGAGCGTTCTTTCAACCCGACCGATAAGGTAGAGGAAGCTTTCGTAGAGCGCAGAGACATGCAGTATCTGTACAACGACGGCGATCTGTACTACTTCATGGATACCGAGACCTATGAGCAGGAGCCGGTTTCCAAGGAGACTCTGGGCGATGACTTCCGTTTCGTAAAGGAAGAAATGATGTGCAAGATCCTGTCCTACAAGGGCAAGGTATTTGCTGTTGAGCCGCCGATGTTCGTAGAACTGGAGATCACCGAGACCGATCCGGGCTTCAAGGGCAACACCGCAACCAACACCCTGAAGCCGGCTATCGTAGAGACCGGTGCTGAGGTTAAGGTTCCGCTGTTCATCGATCAGGGCGAGAAGATCAAGATTGACACCCGTACCGGCGAGTATCTGGCACGCGCAAAGTAAAAACATAATCAGCTGACTGTACAGCATTGATCCGAAAAGGAGGAATGGAACCATGACTGTAACCGAACGTGTTGCGTATATTCGCGGCTTATTTGAAGGTTTGGAGATCAACGTGGATAAAAAGGAAGGCCGTCTGTTCAAGGAGATGATTACACTTCTCGAGGATATGGCACTGTCCATCACCGATCTGGAGGAAGAAAACGATGCATTACAGGGTGTTCTCGATGCAATGATTGAGGACATTTACGATGACGATGATTCGTATGATGAAGAGGACGTCGACGAGGACGATGCAATCTATGATCCGGACAATGAGCTGTTTGAGGTTGTGTGTCCGAGTTGCGGCGAAGAAATTTACATCGACGAGGCAACGTTGGAGCAGGGCAATATTTCGTGTCCGGCATGCGGTGAAGAGTTGGAGTTTGACATGTCTTCTCTCGATGAGGACGAACCGGCAGATCCCGATGCGGTTCCGGCAGATGATTTTGAAGATGCCGATATACCGGAAGGCGATCTGACAGAGATTTCCTTCGAGGAAGAAAACATTCCGGAAGATGATATTCCGGAGGATGAGGAAGACGACGACTGACGCTGATTGAAAATTTGCAAGGATCGCATGGCTGCCCGCGTGGCCATGCGATTTTTTGCCGAATAACAATGGAAAATCACGGTAAAAAAGTGTATGATAAAGACAGATAGGAAGGAGGGGCTGCGATGACACTGGCTGAGGCGATTGTCCGCGCAAAGGCAGGAGAGCAGGACGGCTTTATCTGTCTGTTTTGGCATACGGTGCCGCATGTTTGGCTGGCTGCGGCAATGTTGGGATGTTCCAAGCCGGGTGAAGCTGTCGTACAGATTTACAGGGATGCAATGGCATCGTTGGACTCTTTGCGCTCCCCTAGCGATCTGCGCGTATGGATTGGCACACGGGCATATGCGGTTTTGTTGCGGCAGGAGGAGAGAGAGGGGACGGAAATCCCATCGCTGTCAGATGCTGCGCAGGCGGCATATTCGTTGATGGGCAAGCTCCCCCGATTGGAACGGCTTGCGCTGCTCGTTTTGTGCGGAGAGGGATGCTCTGCGCCGCAGGCGTCGGAGATTCTCTCTCAGCAGGAGATTGAAATCAAACGAGCGCTGCGGCGGGCTCGTCAGCAGCTCTCGGAACAGATGAAGCAAGCGTATCCGGCTGTCAGCTGCAATATGAATGGGCTGATTGCGCTGCTCGCACAGATGCGCACAGAACAGACGGAGGCTGACAAGGCGCAGCTGCAAGAGATGCTGTGCTGTGTGCAGACCGGCGAAGCCTATACACAGCCGGAAGCTGCGGAACAGCTGATCACAGCCGATCATGCGGACATAGAGGACAAATCGGAAGAAAAAAGCGGATTTTTTCATAAGTTATTCCGTTCCCACCGATTTGGATAACAGGATTTTCGGAACGGAACGAAGGGTCTCCCTGCGTTCCGTTGCTTTTTGAGCGGAAAGAAGGAGTGGCTGGAAATCAAGACACAACATTGGGATACTGCTGACAAATCAAACCATTACGATGCAATAAAATTTGTGGCGACTTTTTTGGTCGTTTTGGCGCATGCATCCAGAATGTATACGGGAACCGGCGTGGTCATTCCATACAATGCCAGCGACGGACTCAATCATTTGACCAACATCATCTATTCGTTTCATATGCCGCTGTATATGTCGGTTTCCGGTATGGTATATGCGCTGTGCATTCATGATTATCAAAAATATCAGGACACCGCACGGTTCTTGAAAAACAAAGCGGTTCGTCTGCTGATTCCGTATGTGTTTTTTGGTATTTGCTATGTAGCACCGGTCATGTGTCTCTTGGGCTTTACCGATCAATCTTATCTGCGGTACTGCTGGGACGGCATTGTTCTGGCGCACAATAACAGGCATCTTTGGTATATCATTGCCCTGTTTGAGGTGTTTGTCGTGTGCGGCGCAGTCAAAGCTGTGGTGGAAAACGTGATGCCGCACGGCTCGCATGCCGGCAGAAAGATTTTGCGGCATCCGATTGTGTGCGTCCTGACCATTGTGCTGCTGTTTGCCGTTTCCCATGAATCCGGCAGAGCGCCATATTTCTTCTCGCTGAGCAGCTGTGCATTTTACCTGATATTTTTCTATTTCGGATATTGTTTTCACACGCAGTATGACACCGTGATGAAGTATCTCAAGCATCCGGCAGTCATGGTGATTTGTCTGGCGGCATTGGTTGTGCTCAGCGAGCAGACGGCTTGGCACATGCGCATGATAAAAGCGCTGTTCGGCGGCTGTTTTGCCATCGGCGCAACATATTATATGCCCAAGCACATCATGCAGTGTGCATGGGTCAAAAAGCAAATCAAGAATGGATTTGGCATCTATCTGTTTCATCCAATGATTATTTATGTGCTGTATGTCTGGCTGGGACAGCGGGATATACAGCCGTGGGTATTGTGTATTGGCATTGCTGCCGCGGCATATCTGGCATCGGATTATTTGACGCGGCTGCTGCGCCGGTGCGGATTGGGTGTTCTGATTGGCGAAAAATAAATCCCGCAAAAATGATATAGGAGGAAAGTATTATGTCTAAGACAAAAGAAGTTCAGCAGCAGATGATGGCTGCAATGAAGGCAAAGGATGCAGAACGCAAGGCGGCGCTGTCGCTGCTGCTGTCCGCCCTCAAGGCAAAGGCAAAGGACAAGCGTGAAGATCTGACCGAAGAAGAGGAGAACGCCATCATCCAGAAGGAAATCAAGCAGACCCGCGAGACGATGGAAGCTGCTCCGGCTGACCGCGATGACATTCGCAAGGAATGCCAGTATCAGCTGGATGTCTATAAGGAATTTGCTCCGGCAGAAATGAGCGAGGAGGAAATCCGCAAGCTGGTACAGAGTGTTCTGGATCAGCTGGAAATTACTGCACCGACCATGCGCGATAAGGGACCGGTTATGAAGCACCTGATGCCGCAGGTAAAGGGCAAGGCAGACGGCAAGCTGGTCAACAAGATTGTTGGGGAGATGCTGCAGGGATGAAGCGCCTGATTTTTATCGGAGAGCATATTAAGCAGGCGGCAAAGGTTTTGTTTGCGGAAGATGACCGCTACACGCCGCAGATGGCGGCGCGGTGGCCGGAACTGGAGGTCACGGTGCATCATGACGGCAGATATGCCGTTTGGGTCAATCTCATGGATGACGCTGAGCTGCTGCAGGATACCATTCCCGATCACAAGAATCTGGTGCGGCAGATTGCAGGCTTTGCGGATGAAGTCATTGAGGACTGAGAGAACAAATGAGAGCAGCGCAGGTACGATACCTGCGCTGCTTTTTTGTGTGCGGGGAAGTGCTTCGACTGCCTTTTTGCGTGGCGCATGCTACACTGAAAAGCAGCAACGAGCAAAGGAGAGTGGAACATGCTTACATATATCCGCACAGAGCAAAAAGATGACCGACAGCGCACATGGTATGGGGTGCTGGCGCTGCAAGACGGAGTGCCTGCCGCACGGGCGGATCTGCTGACAACAAACGGATGGTCTGCACAGGCGCTGGTGGCGCGTATGAACGACTTTCAGGCATCGCTGGTACATTTTCATGAGCTGATAGATGACTACGTTGCATTGGGCATATGAGGACATAAAAAAAGCCCCGCAGAGCATACGCTCTGCGGGGCGACTGATTGCTCAGTCATAAGGTCTTTTGACCGGATGTGTTTATTTGCAGTATCTCTGGATATGCTTTGCAGTCTCTGCAGCAGCGGTCTTGATGTTCTCGTCGGTGGTCATCTCGTAGTAATCCGGACGGAATACTTCCATGGTGATGAAGCCGTTCTCGAAGTCGTAACCGATTTCCTTCAGCGTGTCAGCGAAACGCTTGTGATCCAGGCAGCCGCGCGGGTCAGACGGCCACAGACGCTTTGCATCGGTGTTGTAGCCAGCGCCAGCCGGTACATCCTCGGTGTCGTTCAGATGCCATACGAAGATCTTGTCGCCGTCAGCCTTTTCCAGCTTGGACCAGTCAGAACGCATGCCATTGAAGTGGTACTGGTCGAGGGTAACGCCCATCAGCGGGGAGTCAACCAGCTTTACAATCTCGTAAGCGTCATCGAAGGTGTTGATGGACATGGACGGAGCGCCGCAGAACTCGAGGGACAGCTTCAGGCCGGTCGGCTCGCACTTCTTAACCATTTCCTTCAGAACAGCAACAGCGTCGTCACGGATTTCCTGACGGGTAGCTTCGATGCCCTTCTCGTTCAGGTCGCAGGACGGAACAACAACTACCATGTGGCAGTCCAGTGCAGCGCACTTCTTGATGATGTCGTCCAGCTCGTCCATCACTGCCTGCTTCTCCTCAGCAGTCTGCTTCATGTTGAAGAAGCACAGTGCGTTGTAGGACAGCGGAACGATGTCGTTTGCCTTCATGAATGCGTTCAGTTCTTCCAGCGTGCCGCCTTCTGCCAGATACTTGTCCAGGCAGTCAAAACGGATGTCGATGCCCTTGAAGCCATACTTTGCACAAGCCTTCAGGTCAGCCATCAGGGACTGATCTGCACAACCGCGGTTGCCATCCCAAGTACAACCCTCGTTAAAACCCATCTTAAGCATGATGTGTAGTCTCCTTTTCCTTGTTGTTGTCGGAGAGCAGATGCTGTGGCATCTGCTCTCTTGTATTTCGTTCGAAAATTGTGTCTAAGTAAAATTACTTCTTGTAGAAGTCCGGAGTGCCGCCGGTAACAACCTTCTCAGCCTTGCCGGAAGTCTGGGAAGCAACCAGAGCGTCAGCAGTGATGGAAGCTACGTAGCCGTCCCAAGCAGAGGAACCGCCGGTCTCACCCTTCAGTGCATGGTCAACCCAGTCCTGAATCTCTACGTCGTAGGAATCCATGAAGCGCAGGATCCAGTTGTCCTCGATCTTCGTGGATACGTTGTTAGCAAAACGTACGGTCGGGAAGGACGGGCACGGCAGGTTGATAACGCCGTTCTCGCAAACAACTTCACAGTTGATGTCGTAGCCGAAGCCGCAGTTTACGTTTACTTCCAGCATGGTCACGATGCCGGTCTTGGTCTTCATGATCATGACCTGCGGATCCTTCAGACCTGCATGAGCCTTGGAAGAAGTCTTCGGCATGATGCACTGTACTTCATCCCACTCGTCGTTGATGAGCCACGGCAGAACGTCGATCTCGTGAATTGCGGTATCGGTAACAGCCATTGCGGTGGTGTAGTCCTCAGCAACGCCGTCAGCGCGATGGGTGCACTTCAGAATCATCGGAGCGCCGAACTTGCCGTCGTCGATGAGTTCCTTTACCTGGTTGTAGCCGCGGTCGTAACGACGCATGAAGCCAACCTGTACCAGATGCTTGCCGGAAGCCATCTCAGCGTCGACGATTTCCTTGCACTCTGCAGCGGTGTTGGTCAGCGGCTTCTCGGTGAATACCGGCTTGCCTGCTGCGATAGCCTGCAGGATCGGGATCTTGTGGAACTGACCCGGAGTGGTAACTACAACTGCATTAACGTCAGGATCGTTAATAGCCTCAGCGGAATCAGTGTAAACCTTGGTGCCCGGGCCAGCAATCTCTGCTGCTGCCTTAGCGCCTGCCTCAAATACGTCGCATACTGCTACTACAGTAGCGCCCTTGATTCTGTTCTGGATACGGTCGATATGCTGCTTGCCAATCATGCCACAGCCGACCAGAGCGATTTTCAGTTCATCCATGTCAAAAACCTCCAAAATCGAAATACGAACCGGCGTCGCGCCGGTGTTCTCTGTTGTTGTGACTACAGTATACCGAATTTTCTTGTGCAAATCAATAGAACAAAATGCCCAAAATTCAAAATATTTGTACAGAAGCACCAGACAAGCGCTGAAAAATCGCCAATTTTACAGAGGGAAAAGCGTAAAATATGGATAATTCAAGGAAAAATGCAACTTTTTTCTCTTGTAAAAATAATTTTAATATTGCGTTCACGTGAACGCATACACGTCAAAGTGACGAAAAACGGCTGGGATTTTTTATAAAATTTGACGAAAAAACTCTGCCGCGCTGCTTTTTCGAGGAAAAACAGCGGGCAGAGTATCGTCAAATTACACATTGTATTTGTTTTTAATGGAGATATCGGTATAAAAATAGCGGGTTTCCGGCGATTTTCCGGAGAATACACGGTCAAAAAGTAGCATAACCGGTTGAAAACCCTGCGTGTGCGCATCCTGACCAATCAAGAAGTCTATACGACTGTCAAGCAGATTCTGTATGTTGTTTGGTACGAGGTCGAAACAAATGACGCGTACCTTGCCCGCATATCCCATGCGATCCAGCGCACGGGACACACCGGCCTGACCGCCGGCAGCCATGTAAATCGCCTTGAGATCCGGATGCCGGCGCAGCGTCTGTTCGGTCAGCTCCTGCGTGGTGATTTCATCATCCTGACAGTATACGGCAGGCAGTGTGCGCAGATTCGGAAAGCTCTTTTTGATTTCGTCGCAAAAGCCGTGAATACGCAGGGCATGCGAATGATTGTAGTGATAACCGGAGATGGGGAGAACCAAGCCGCCGTCGTTGGTGATGGCGTTGACCAGTCCGGCACAGGTACGGCCGGCAAGCTCACTATTCTGACCGACAAAGCACATGCGCTTGGTGTCGTCAATGTCAGCGTTGAACGTCACAACGGGGATGCCTGCGTCTACCAGCGCGTTGATTTTCTTTTTGATGCGCGGGTCGTCCGCCGGACAGATTGCCAAGCCGCTGATGTCCTCTGCGAGCAATTCGTCAATCAATTGCAGCTGTACATCCACATCCAGACCGATACCTTCTCGGATGAGAACCTCACAGCCCATGGTGGACACTTCGCGTGCGGCGTCATCAATGCCGGAGCGCAGCAGGTGCATAAACGGTGTTTCGGTTGCCTGTGCGATGACACCCAATTTCATTGGTCGGTGCGTCATTGCCAGCGCTTTTCCGGCGCGATTCGGCTGATACCCAAGATCGTCTGCGATTTTGCGAATGCGCTCCGCGACCTCCGGTTTGACGCGGCCGCGGTTATATAATGCACGGTCTACCGTGCCACGAGATACACCGGCAAGCTCGGCGATTTGTTTGAGTGTGACAGCCATGTTGAGACCCCTTCCAGTGAATATACGAAAGAATGATTGTACCACATTATCACAGTGTGCGGTAAAACGTTCTGAATGAAATCATTCTAACTATTTTAATCTAGCATGACTGGGAGAAAAAAGCAAGTATTTTTCGCCAGAACGGTTTGACGCATCCGCGCAAGAGGTCTATTCGTTACTGCGAATTGCTGGATTTTGCCATGAAAATACCCAGTGGTATTTGGCGGGATTGTCTGGTATAATAAAATAACAAATTTCAAGAGGAGAGACATATATGAAAAAAAGAATATTGGCTGGATTGGCGCTTGCTGCAATGGCAGCGCTGCTGCTGTGCGGCTGTACTCGCAGCACGTACACGCAGGAGGATATCGGAGAGCCGCCGGCGACCATTGATGAGACGACCATTCTCGGCACATGGTATTTTGAAGGCCATGAATCCGCGACCATTCAGTTTCATGAGGACGGTACCTATGAGACCGACAATGAAGGCAAAAAGGGCAACGGTACCTATACGCTGAGCGATGACTGCAAGACCCTGCATCTCAAAGAAGAAACATCTTCCGTGGATGAAGACGTCTCTGTTATGTACGGCGATGATATTTTATATCTGATCTGGAAGAGCAGCAGAGAACAAATCTTTACGCGCAATATCGGTCAGGATGCACCGGGCAATTCCAAGTGACAAACAAATCCCATACCCGCACTTCAATTTGTGCTGGGTATGGGATTTTGTGCGTTTTGCGAGTGTTTTTCTAAGACAAAAGCCCCCTGCATCAGGAACTGCAGGGGGCGCGGAGATTGTGTTTAATTGTCTTAAAAGCTATCATTGGGGATAAAGGGCTGGAAGACAGCTTATGCTGCCAGTACCAGCGGGGAGAATACGATGTAGAAGATAGCAGCGACGATCAGGCCGATAATGGTCAGATGCCAACGATACTTCCACGGAGTCAGGTCAACTGCACCAACATCCGGTACGACATACTCTTCGCACGGGCGAACCTTCTGCAGAATGAACATAATCAGCAGGTAGATCGGGAACAGAACAGCCATTGCGTACAGGTAATGGATCTCTTCGGTGGTTCCCGGATAGCACGGCTTGAGGAGCAGGAATGCGCCGTAAACAACGAAATGGATAACAGTAATCAGATACGGAGTGAACTTCGGTACGCGGCGGAACCACATAACACCGAGGACGGTGCACAGTACCGGCAGGGACAGGAAGTTTGCCAGAGAGTTCAGGAAGGTGGTAATGCCGTTTGCGTACATAACGAACGGGGAGATGATGATAGAGATGATTGCTGCGAACGTGCCGTAAGACTTGGAAATCTTAATCAGCTGTGCGTCGTTCTTGCCCTTGCCAAGCTTGGTATCCTTGACAATATCCAGAGTGAACATCGTGCAAGCAGAGTTCAGAACGGAGTTGAAGGAGGACAGGATAGCGCCGAACAGGACTGCTGCGAAGAAGCCCATGATCGGGGTCGGAACAACGTGTGCAATCAGTGCCGGATATGCCATGTCGATCGGGGAAGAAGAGCTGTTGATCGTCTCCTGGATGGACGGCATATGATAAGCAATGATACCCGGGAAAATCAGGTACAGCGGGCCAAGGCACTTCAGGAAGCCACAGTAGATAGCGCCCTTCTGGCCTTCAGCCAGGTTCTTAGCAGCGAGGGAACGCTGAACGAAGGACTGGTTAGTGCACCACCAATACAGGTTGGAGAACAGCATACCAGTGAAGATCAGCGGCCACGGCAGGTTCGGCTGAGCGGAGTTCCAAGCGGACCATGCGTTCAGCTTTTCCGGCTCGTTGTGCAGGATATAAGACCAGCCGTCAACAATGCCGGAACCGCCAACTTCGTGACCCAGAACTGCCAGAGCGATGAACGGGATCAGGAAGCCTGCAATCAGAAGACCAATACCGTTGATGGTATCGGATACAGCAACGGCCTTCAGGCCGCCGAAGATTGCGTAGCAAGCACCTACAATACCAATAACTACACACAGAACGGCAATAGCAGCGAACTGGTTGCCGTTGAAGATAGACAACTTGTCAAAGTTAAAGATTCTTACAAATGCAACGGAACCCGAGTACAGGATAACCGGCAGGTTCAGGAAGGAGTACATCAGTACGATGATAGCGGAGAACATGAGCTTAACGCCCTTGCCAAAACGCTCTTCCATCATAGCCGGAATGGTGGTGGTACCCATCTTCAGGTAACGCGGCAGGAAGTAATGAGCCAGGAACAGCAGAGTGAAGATGGAACCAACTTCAAATGCGGACGGGCTCATGTTGGTCTGCCAAGACTGGCCGTTCAGGCCAACCAGCTGCTCGGCAGACAGGTTTGTCAGCAGAAGGGAACCTGCGATGACGTAGCCCGGAAGGCTGCGGCTTGCGAGGAAGTATCCGTCTGCGGATTCGAGGTTATCGCCCTTGGTCTTTACACTAGCAATAACTGCTACTAAGATCGTGAAGGCCAAGAAGGAGATAATAACCCAAATGTTGGAGTTCAGAAAACCCATTTATTTTTCCTTCTTTCTTTATATTTCCTTTTGTTTCACATGTTGCTTCCCCAAAAGATCGCTTTTAAAATTCTCTAAATAACACTCTCTCCATAAAAGAACATATCTTTCGGTATGGGAAAAACAAAGTCACACAAAAGTAGTCTTTGAAATTCGGAATCGAATCTGAGTAACCTTTTCCTTTGTTGTTATGGATGCATAGGATCGTATTCTATGCCTTTATGAAATTATAAAGGTGCAACGGGAAGGTGTTACATAATGTTGCGTTCACGTGCACGCAATTGGGAGAAAGAAAAGCGGATGATTACTGGCGATTTCCTTTTTGCCAGCATCCGCTGTTTTTTGTATCCGTCCAATTGTACAAGGTGTCTGCGCCACGCCGGAGATGCGATGTCGGCACATTTCAAATAGAAACTTCTACTATCCTGTGCGAGAACAAGAATTCTCTTTTGTGCATTATGCTTTCCACGCTTATAAATTTACCATGATATGCCTTGAATTGCAAGAGAAAAGCACGACTTTTTTCACAGCAGAATCACCAGATATTTTTGCATCAAATTGTGACAGCGTACAGAGAACTAGACAAGTGAGGAAAGCGGTATAATGTACAAACTATGCACGTAATATGGCATTGAGGTGGAGAAATGTGCTATTTTAAGGTAGTATCCGGCAGAAAAATGGCGGCTGCACTGCTGATAGGCATGGCGGTGTGCGCTGCAGGTTGTCTGGTTTTTCGGGCAGGAAATTGGGTCAGTGTGTCAGCTGCACAAAAGGAACTTCCCATCTACAGCGTAGAGCGAAAAGACAAGGTCTGTGCCCTGACCTTTGATGCGGCATGGGGCAATGAGGACACCCAACAGCTCATTGACATCTTAAAAACGGAGAACATTCAAGCGACGTTTTTTGTGGTAGGTGCGTGGGTTGACAAGTATCCAGAATCCGTCAAAGCGTTATCGGATGCCGGACATGAAGTGATGAATCATTCCGCAACGCATCCGCACATGCCGGATTTATCCACAGAACAAATGACGGAAGAAGTACAGAGCTGCAACGAAAAGATCAAAGCGATTACCGGCGTGCAGCCGACACTGTTCCGCCCGCCATACGGAGATTATAATAATGCGGTTATTTCCACCATGCGTTCGATTGGCATGTATTCCATTCAGTGGGACGTGGACAGCTTGGATTGGAGAAACCCAGCTCCGTCCGAAATTACCAAAAGAGTAGTCGAAAATGCACAAAACGGCAGCATTATTCTGTTTCACAATGCTGCTGTTAACACGCCGGCAGCACTGCCTTCCGTGATTGCGGGGCTCAAGGCGAAGGGCTTTTCGTTTTTACCGGTCTCCAAGCTCATCTATACGGAAAATTATACGATGGATCACACCGGACGGCAGATTCCGAATACGGTGGGATGATTACGTGCAATAGCTTCTTGATGCTGTTGTAATTGAGACGGTTGATGCGCTTTGGTCGGTGCTGGTCAACCGTCTTTTTTTATTACGTGTTGTTTACTAAGATAAACAACAAAGCGAATACGATAAAAATAATATAAATGATATCACATTTTTTCATTGAAAATCCCTCCGTACTATGATATACTTGAAATATACAAGAGGGGCGAACCTCTTGTATACCCTGTTGCATTACGATAAGAATTTATGTAATGCGGTTAGGAATGCTGACGCGCCTATGAGAAGCTGATTCAACATTCCAATGAGCTGTAGCAGAAATTCCCGTTTCTGTTTCAGCTCTTTTCTTTTTTGAGTTAAAAACTGTTTTAATCTATCCATATTGGAATGTAAATTCCCGTCTGCAAAAGGACATGAGGTAGAATATCGCGGTTTTAATCTATCCATATTGGAATGCAAATGACACGATTCCCGAAACGTTTACAAAACGAGTTTTTGACACGCAATGGGATGGATGGTATACTATTTTTATACCTTAACCATCAAAACGGAACCGGCTTTTTATGAGCTTATATAGCAGTGTGAAAAACGAATAGATATTTGGAGGAAAAACGATGCATTACAATGGCCCGGTCATTCGGCCGCAGACCGATGCAGACAGTGTGTTTATTGAAGTGACTGTCGGCTGTACGCATGACAGTTGTACCTTTTGCAATTTTTACGATGGATATCCATTTCGCGTGGCGCCGCTGGAACAGGTTGAAGCGGATTTGAAAGAAGCGGCACAGTACAATCCGCACGCCAAAAAGGTATGGGCATCTGGCGGAAATCCGTATGCGTTATCTACGGAAAAGCTGGCAGTGCTGGCAAAATTGTTCAAAAAATATTTGCCGGAAGGCAGAATTTCCACCTATGCCCGTGTGGATGATTTGCTGCGCCGAAGTGTAGAAGATATGCGGTATCTCAAGCAATTGGGCTTTGAAGATATTGTCGTAGGCATTGAAAGCGGCGATGATGAGGTACTGACACATACGAAAAAAGGATATACTGCCGCAGATATTCTCGAGGGATGCAAAAAGCTGGAGCAAGCAGGTGTTGATTATCGCGTGATTTATCTGGGCGGCTTGGCCGGACATGGAAAAGCACATGAGAGTGCAAAAAAATCCGCCGCACTGCTCAACCAGCTGCATCCGTATTTGATGATTCTCACGACTTTGGCGATTTTGCCGGGAACGGAATTATATGACGAATGGCATGCAGGAATCTTTCAGGAAGTCACAGAGCGCGAGCGGCTGGATGAATTTCGCACCCTGCTTGCCAATATGAACAATGAAATCGTTGTTTTTTCTGCGACATCGACAAATTCGATGCCTTTTGTCGTGCATATGCCGTTTGAAAAAGCAGAAATCGTACAAAAATTGGATGCCGCCATTGACAGCATGACGGATGAAAAAGAAGCGCGTATCGTGGAAAGCCGGCACCGCATGACAAGCGTATAATGAAAAATTACCTCTTTACAGCTGTGATATAATAAAAGAAAAACAGAAAAAGAGGCGAAGAACATGCAAATAAGCTTGATTTTGATGGAAGAAATTGCAAAACTTTTCCTGATTATGTTTATGGGCTATGCGCTGGTGAAAACAAAGCTGCTCCGTGTGCAGGACAGCAAAGTTGTATCGGTGATTTTGGTCTATTTGGTCATCCCGTGTATGATTGTTCACGCATTTCAGATAGATGATTCTCCGCAGGTACGAACAGGTTTGCTGTTTGCGTTTGCAGCTGCGGCAGCAGTTCATGTGCTGTTTTTGCTGTTTACAGCGATTTTGCGCAAGCCATGCCGACTGAGTACAATCGAACAGTTGACGGTGATTTATACCAATGCAGGTATCTTGGTGGTACCATTGATTCAAGCACTGCTCGAACAGCAATATGTTGTCTATTCCTGCGGCTTTCTCGTTGTGCAATTGGTTTTGATTTGGACGCATTGCCGCAGTAAGCTGACGGCAGACAACGGAATACAATGGAAAAAGATTTTGTGGAACATCAATGTGATTTCCATTTTCATTGGCGCCGTGTTGTTTTTGTGCCATATCACACTGCCATCTGTGATTGATGACACGATTCAAATGACCGGTGATATGGTAGGACCTATGGGAATGCTGCTGGCTGGTATGGTCATTGCGGATATTCCGCTAAAGCAAGTTTTTACAGCGTGGGGCAATTATAAAACCGTGCTGCTGCGGCTGCTCGTGTATCCGTTGTTATTGCTGGTTTTGTTTCGCGTCATGCATGTGACTGGCATGGTTGCAGACGGCAAAAATATTTTATTGACGGTATTTTTGGCCTGCATTACGCCGGCATGTGCAACCGTCACTTCCATGGCGCAGTTGTATGACAAGGATGCGGCAAAATCCAGCGTACTATATGTTTTGACAACGATATGTTCCATTGTCACAATGCCAATCATGATTGGATTATATTGTGCGTGGCTATAAAAGACAAAAAAATCACGGCGTCGTGCCGTGATTTTTTTACTTATTCTGCGAAATAATTTTGTTTTCCGGGACGCATAAAGTATTTTTGATGCATGTACAGAGAGATGAGCAAAGTCAGCGCTTCTGCTGCCGGAACGGCAATCCAAGCGCCGTTGATGCCGAGAAAATGCGGAAGCACAAGCAGACAGGCTGCCGTAAAAACAAAGGTACGGCAGAACGAAAGAATTGCGGATACTCTGCCGTTGGATAATGCGGTAAAAAATCCGGAAGATGTGATGTTGACACCGCTGAACAAAAAGCAGAAAGCGAACAAGCGGAATCCGGTCAATGCCAACGGGAAGGTCTTTGCGTCGTGGGTAAATATTGTAATAATCGGGCGGGATAAAGCTTCTGACGCACCCAACAAACAGATCGAGGATGCGATGACAAACAGGAAGGAAATCCGGTATACGCGCCGGAGCAAGATCTTGTTTTGCGCGCCGTATTGAAATCCGACAATGGGCGCAACGCCAATAGAAAAACCGAGATAGAACGAATTAAACAAAAACTGGCCGTATAATAAGATAGTAATGGCTGCAACACCGTGTTCTCCGGCAATGCGCATGAGAACGATGTTGAACAACACGGTTACAACCGCCATAGACAGCTGAGAAACCATCTCGGAAGAGCCGTTATAACAAGCCTGCAGCAGTTCGCGTTTGTAAAAAGAAAATTTGGTGAAATGCAGTCCTTGTTTGTTTGTCAAGAAGAAAATCAAACCGACAACAGCCGGAATACATTGTCCGATGCCGGTTGCCAAAGCAGCACCGGCAACGCCGAGCTGAAAGACAACAATAAAGAGATAATCCAATACTGCGTTGGAAATACCTGAGCCGATAGACAGCAGCAAACCGAGCGTTGGTCTCCCTGCTGTCACAAAGTAGGATTGGAATAATACCTGCAGCACGCAGGCGGGAGCAAAGGCAAGCAGCGTGCGCAAATACATGTTGCAGTCGTGAAGAAGCACGTCATTGGCTCCCAAAAACAGAGAGAGCGGCGTGGCAAATATCTGAACCAAAATGGAAATGAGAACGCCCAATCCAAGGGCAATGACGACATATTGCGTCAAACAGGCATTGGCTTTTTGCGGACGATCTTCGCCGAGATAACGGCTGATAATTGCGTTGCCGCCGGTGGCAAGCATGGTCGCAAAAGCAATGGCGATATTGAGAACCGGATAGACGATATTTGTCGCGGAGAGTGCATTGCTGCCGACAAAGCGGGAGACAAAAATGCCGTCCACAATTGTATACAGCGACATAAACACCATCATGACAATAGATGGCGCTGCGAATTTTAATAAAGACCATGGGGTAAATCGCTGATTCAGCGACGAACTCATAAAAATATCTCCTTTCGATGTACTTTTTTACTTGACATTTGACAGTATATCTTAAGATTTGCCATACAAAACAACCTCATTTTCAAATGATTTTATGTGTACAGATACATATAAGCGAAAGTATACCATAAATACTCCCAAAAGGGAACAGAAAGAAATGGGTATAACAAAACCACGGTGCGTGTGCATCGTGGTTCTTAAATACGACCTTGTTTTCTCAAGTTGTTAATCTCCTCTGCTGTGAGTTTTTGAGGTTTTCCCGGCATCGAAATTCTATCTTTGAAAGCTTCATATGCATCATTCTTCGTTTGCACTGCTATGGTGTCTTTTTCGTTCTGCATGTGTTTGTGTTCTTCATGAGCTTCCTTGCCCGAAAGTTTACCGCCATCCAGCATGAGATATCAACCCCTCTCGATACCGTGAGTATAGCTATTCTTTAAGAATTTGTCAATCACTCGTTTTCAACTCAAAAAGAAAAGAGCTGAAACAGAAACGGAAATTTCTGCTACAGCTCATAAGAATGTTGCCTTAGCTATTGTTGACAATGGAGAACGCAATGGATATAATAAAAATAGACAAAAAGAACTGCTTTATATGATGTTTTTTTGTGCGCTTTGTCAGGAGTCAAAAAACGATTAAATAGGGAGCATGTTTATGAAAAAAAGAGCGTTTTCTATGGTGGTTGGGTTGCTGTCGGTTCTTGCTCTGCTGATGTCAGGCTGTGGGACACCGGAGCAGGAGAAGGAACCTGTGGTACAAGAACAGCAGACGGAGCAGACTTCCGTGTTCTTGGAAAAGTGTTCATTGACACTGCCTGTGTGCACAGTATCTTTGAATACACCGGACAATGAACTGGCAATTCAAGAAAAGTATGGTCTCACGCTTGATGAATGGAATGCCCTTGCGAATGATTCCGATAGCTTTTTGCAATTGGATATTCCGGAGTGTTCGGATCCGGACGCCAGCGTGAATGCCGAAGCCACGATTACGGCAAATGGTGTTACAGATACGATGTCTCTGACAGGCAGGCTCACAGAAATCAAGTTGGACAATGGAGATCAATGCTTTGCCGGTGGGTTATCCGGATATTTGAACGGAGATAGTTCACGGGAAAATACAGTTACGCTGTCTGTAAATTATGATAAGACTGCGCAGGCTTGTTATGTGACAGCACAGATTGGCGATACACTTTGTTTAGACTTCGGAACGCCTTTTGACGGACAGAGTGAGATTTACCAAAAGCTGAAAGATGCACAAACATAAAGAAAATGGACGCATCGGATGGAACAACCCATCCGGTGCGTTTTCTATTGATGCTTACATATTTGGATAAGAGAGGTGGTTTAGAAACCAGCCTTGCGCAGGTTTTCGCGGCCGATGGAAGCCTTCTCCAGCGGAACGTCGAAAGACTTCACCGGGAACAGATCCTGCTCAACAACGCACCAGCCGTCATAGCCGCACGCGACGAGAGCGTCATGCATAGCAGCGAAGTCGATGCTGCCCTTGCCCGGCTCTACCATGATGTCCTCGGTAACAGCTTTAGCGAAAGACCACTTGTTTTCGTCCATCTTTGCCTTGACAGACAGGTCGCAGTCCTTGAAATGGATGTACGGAATGCGCTTTGCCCACTTCTTGTAGAAGGAGATTGGCTCGCCGCCGCCGTATACGTGGTGACCGGTATCAAAGCACAGATCTACGTTGGTGTCGTTGAGGAAGCGCTCAATCTGCTCCTCAGTCTGCACATGGCTGTCAACGTGCGGATGGAACAGACCCTGGAAGCCGTTTGCAGCACAGCGGTCAGCACACTTCTGTACGTTTGCGCAGTACTTTGCCCACTCCTCATCGGTCAGATCCGGATTCATTTCCAGCTCGCCGGTAGCGAGGTTGGTGTACATCGGCGGCAGCAGCACGATATACTTGGCGGACGGGAAGTTCTTGAGCAGGGCAGAGATGTCGTCAATGTCCTTGAGCATCTGCTCAACATTTGCGTCATCCAGATAGTTGCCGCCCTCGGTAGCACCAACCAGCGTCAGACCGCGCGCGTCAATGGCGTTCTTGAGAACCTGCGGGTTGTCGTTCGGCATGTAGCCCCACGGGCCGATTTCACAGCCGTCGTAGCCTGCAATTTTCATTTCGTCGAGGCAGCGCCACCACTGCGGCTGCTTTGCGTTGTTCGGATCGCTTGCCGGGAACCATACGCCCCAGGAATCCGGAGCAATACCAATTTTGATAGACATAGTTTTTCCTCCATCTATTTTCTGGAGCCACTGCCGGAATATATTCCGGCAGTGGCGGATATTTCTTCTGTGACGATTACTTTACGTCAACCCACTCGCGGGTCTTGGAAGACTCGATAACAGCAGCAACGGTGCGGTCAATCTTGTAGCCGAACTCAAAGTCGGTGGTGTAGTCAGCGCCATTGGTGATTGCATCGAACAGAGCATGTACTTCGAGGATCTTCATATCGTTGTAAGCGATAGAGATGCCGCCTGCCGGCTGGAATGCGGAGTAGCCCTTCATCTGCGGGTTCAGCAGTACGGTGCGGAAGCCGCGGTCACGCTCGTTGTCGCTCTGGAAATATACCTGAACTTCGCCCATGCGCTCCAGATCGTAGCGAACAGAACCCTTGGTGCCCTGAATCTCATAGCACAGGTAGTTCTTGCGGCCGGTAGCTACACGGGAGCAAGCAATCTGACCGATTGCGCCGTTTGCATACTCAGCGGTGAAGGTCATGATGTCCTCGTTCTCAACGTCAACCAGCTCATCGGAACCAGCGCACTTCGGACGCTTCGGGAATACGGTGGTAGCAACTGCGTTTACCTTAGAAATGTCGCCCATGATGAACTGGGAGATGGACAGCAGATGAGAACCCAGATCGCCCAGAGCGCCGCAGCCTGCCAGCTTGTTGATGTGTCTCCAAGTAATCGGCAGGGACTCGTCAAGCAGCTGATCCTGATCGTAGGTGCCGGTGAAGCGCATGATCTTGCCCAGTGCGCCGGACTGAACCAGCTCACGAACGTAAGCGTTTGCCGGATTCTGAGTGTTGTTGAAGCCAACGTAGTTTACAACGCCCTTCTGAGCAGCCAGCTCAGCCAGTTCCTTGGACTCCTCAGCGGAGATGGACAGCGGCTTCTCGCAGTATACGTTCTTGCCGTTTTCCAGAGCCGCCTTAGCAACCTCGTAGTGGAAAGCGTTCGGGGTTGCGATGTCAACCAGATCAACGTTCGGATCGGTTACAACGTCGTGCCAGTCGGTGGTGATGCGCTTAAAGCCGATTTTCTTCTGTGCGGACTTTGCAGCTTCCTCGTTTGCGTCAGCAACGATCTCGAAGGATGCAACGCCGTAGTCAGGACCAAACAGCATCTCAGCGTCAGCCAGTGCAGAGGAATGAGCCTTGCCCATCCAGCCGGAACCTACCAGACCAATACGGATTTCTTTCATTTTCTTTTCCTCCTAAAAATGTTCTTTCAATGGTGATACATAAAATTTACTGATTTTTTTACAGCCTTGGAAAGTTCGAAAATCAGGGAAAAACGTTTTGTTTCTTTGGTTTTTGTTCGTGCTTTTTCGTTTGACTGTGCCCATAGTATACGGCGAAAATCTGGAAATGTCATTGCATAGAGTTTTCCTGTTCTATACATAAATTATCATTTATCTAGAGAAAAACACAACCTGCACAAATACGGTGGGATGTATTTGTGCAGGTTGTATAAAACGATGTTCTTTTGTGTATAGAACGGCGGAAAGGAGCGCATTTATGTCAAATCGGATTTTTTCGAAATTGACTGGGAGAAACGCCGACGCGTGATGAAAACAGGTTGCTAAACGTGGTGATGTTTGGATATCCGACACTGTTTGCGATGACTTTCACTGGCTGATCCGTCGTTTTGAGCAAATGCTTCGCCCGATTGATGCGCACAAGGATGATGTATTCGTGCGGGGAGTACCCGCACTGCTTTTTAAACAGGCGGGAGAAGTAAAATTGACTCATGTTGACATGCCGCGCCAGCTCAGGGAGCGTCAGGGGTTCTCCGTAGTGCTCGCCGATATATTGAATGGCAGCCTCTGTGGCGGTCTGGGCGTTGCCGGTGTCTGTGCAGGATTGAGTGGCATTGCCGGTAATCAAGGAAATCCAGATAGAATAGATCCGCAGAGACAGCGGTGCCTCTGCAATAAATTGATTGTTGCGCCAAGCGTATAGAATATCCAGCATCAGCCGATGCACTTCGGATGCGCTGGAAGAATCAAAGACCGGTGTGCGGTATAGGCTGCATACCTGTTCAAACAGCTGCGGGCTGTTGCTGCCGTCCAGATGCATCCAGACGAATTCCGTATTATCTATTGTATGATATTGGTGCGGTTGCGTACAGTCCAGAACGACCAATTGTCCGCGGTGCGCGATGATGGTGCGATTATTTGCCGTGACAGAAAGCCGGCCGCTGCGGATGTACATGAGCAGATAGCGTGCGTCCGGATAGCGGGAGCGGTCAATTCGATAGTCTTTATCTGTATAATAATAACCGCAGGATGTCATATAAAACAGCATGCTGCGTGCTTGTTCAGAAGGGCTTTGAAAATATAAATCTGATCCGTTGCAGGTGCCGGCTTCGAAACCGAGCATAGTTAAGATACCTCCTTAGGAAAATCATCCATTGAGAATACGTCAAATTGTAGCATCTAGTTTGCGAGATGTCAAAATGGAACCATGTGCCCGCTTGCAAAAAATCGCGGGGAGAGCAAGATAACGCAAACAGGGGATGTAAAGAAATGTGTGAATCGGTGGTTGTTCGTCACTATAATAAGGAAAAACGCGGGAAATTGTTGAAAAATATGCGTTTTTCTTGGTGAATGTCGGACAGATGTACGAAAGAGTATTTTATCCAAAGCAAAATACACAAGATGAACAAGGGAAAGCCCGTGCACATTGAACAATGTTACGGAGAAACCATTGAGAAAACAAGGAAATGACAAGAAAATCTCACAAACTATACAAAAAAAGAAAAAAATTTTGTGCAATTTAATAAGAAAATCACAAAAAGAGCACGATTTCGCAAATCAATAGCAGGAAATGTTATTTATTTGCACGGGACAAAACGGTACAATGCATACATAGAAAAACACAACAGATGACAAGAGAGATAGAATGTTGTGAACAAAGAAAAGGAGAATGACCTATGAAAATGAAGAGAATTGCAGCGATGCTCTTGGCAGGCGCCATGCTGACAGGTCTGTGTGCTTGCGGCAGTTCCGGCGGAGACGACAAGAAGGCGGCAGGCTCCGGCGGCGGCAGCGCAGACGGTGCAAAGATCAGTATGATTCTCAAGACGACCTCTGCAGAGTACTGGCAGTATGTACAGGCTGGCGCAGAAGCAGCGGCAAAGGATCTCGGCGTAACCGTTGATGTAAAGGGCGCAACCTCTGAGACTGCATACGATGAGCAGCAGAACATGATTGAGACTGACGTGCAGTCTGGCGCATATGATTCCATCATCATTGCTCCGCTGCAGGGCGATCAGGCGGCAACGCTGGTAAAGGGAACCAAGACCCCGATTTTTGCGGTTGATACCAATTTTGATGCACCGGAAGTTATTTCCTTCATCGGTACCGGCAACGAAGATGCGGCAGCACAGGGCGGCAAGGCTGCAGTAGAGGCAGCAAAGGCAGCAGGCTGGGAAAAGATCGAATGCATCGAAATCTGCGGTGTACAGGGTGACCCGACCAACACTGCACGTTACGAAGGCTATAAGAAGGGCGTCAACGAAGCTGGCGGCACCTTCCTTGAGAAGGAAACCCAGTACGCAGATGCAGTTGCAGATAAGGCTGTAAACTCCATGGAAGCGATCATGCAGACGCATCCGGAAGGCGTAGCAATCATCTGTGCAAACAATGATGATATGGCTATGGCAGCAGCTCGCGCAGCAAAGGGCAACAAGGCATACGAAAAGACCATCTTCCTCGGCTTCAACGGTGACCGCGCAGCATGCGAGGCTATTCTGGCAGGTCAGGAGACCATGTCTGTTATTCAGGACGCTTACGGTATGGGCTACAAGGCTGTACAGGCTGCAGTAGATAACCTGAACGGCAAGAAGCTGGATTCCTTCATCGACTCCGGTTCCGGTATCGTTGATAAGGACTCCGCACAGGAGCGTCTGGATCAGCTGTCTGAGTACCTGAAGTAAGAGAGACACAAGGGCAGAAAAGAAACGATCATATGGGGTGCCCTTATCGAAGAAAAATCGGTAAGGGCACCACTTTTCCTCGCAGGGAAATAGAGAAAAGGGTGAAAATCAATGAGTGAATATGTAGTAGAATTAAAAAATACGACAAAGATATTCCCCGGTGTAGTAGCTCTTGATAAAATGCAGCTGGCGGTCAAGCCGGGCGAAATTCT